>JBGPZS010000322.1:0-4997 GCA_041493865.1 Terriglobia bacterium | reverse complement strand
CGGAACATGATCGTAAACTCCACCGCCCTCGTCATACGCAAGGATGAAGACGGAATCGTGCCAGGCAGTGCTGTTCATCAGGGCATCAATAATCGTCTTCACATAAGCCGCACCCAGTTGGATGTTGGCGTCTGGATGCTCGTCCAAGCCGCTGCCGCCAAATCCGGCGTCAATCCACACGACCGAAGGAAGGTCGTTATCGGCGGTGGGACGGGCGAGGATATCGAAATAATTCTGGATTGGAGCAGTCTTCTCGCGAATCGCAAGATTGTCCCAGTCGGTGAAACCGGCAAGGAAGATCCCATCCTTGTCATAGTAGGACCAGCGTACACCGGCATTTTGCAGGCTGGAAAAGATGGTGGGACAAGTCCACTTCGGCGCTCCGCCGGGTGAAGGGAATATCCGCCCCTGAGAGGTGGCACAGAACATGTATTGCCGGTTGGTCACGGTGTTGGAGAGCAGGGACGAATGGAACGAATCACTGGTTGCAAACTGCGTGGCGAGTTCGTAATAGTAAGGCAAGTCGGTTTGATCATAGAAGCCCAAAGCACGCAGGCCATGTTCATCGAATTTGTGTTCCGTGGAATGGCTGGTCATGGCAAAGCGGTCCATCTTGAACGTGCCGTCGGGTTGCAGGTCGATGTCAAAATGGCTCTCATTCCATGCCGGCGAGAGATTTTCCGTGCGCATGGTTGGCTGGTGGAAAGGATGCGCAGTTCCAACGTTATTGAAAAGCGGCAACAGGATATTGGGGTCATATCCGGCGTTGATCTGGTAATTGGCAATACCGCGTGACGCCGCATAATCGCCAAGCTTGCTGAAATAATTGTCAAAGGACCGATTCTCCTGCAGCAGCACGATGATGTGCTTGATTCCCTGAAGACCGGTATTCGTGACCACATTCACCGTCGCCGCGTTGGTTGTGGTGTTGCCCTGCGCATCAGCGGCGGTGATGGTGTAGGTGGTGTTTTGCGTGGGTGAAACGGAGACGCTGCCGTTCGAGCCAGTAACCGCGCCGACGCCCTGGTCAATACTGAGCGAAGTTGCTCCCTGAGACGCCCAGGTCAATGTTGAGTGACTGCCGGGAGCAATGTTGAGTGGGTCTGCTTTCAAGGTAACGGCCAGCGGCGCATTCACGGTTGCGGTAGCCGTTGCCGTGGCGGCGCCGTTGGTGGCGGTAATCGTATAGATCGTAGTTGCCGCCGGCGACACGCTCAGACTTCCACTCGGACCGTTCACAATGCCAACTCCCTGATCAATGCTCAACGTGGTGGCGTTCGAACTCGTCCAATCCAAACTGGCGGTCTGGCCGGGGCCAATCTTGGTAGGAGCGGCGGTGATAGTAACGCCAAGAATGTTGATGGTGGCGGAAGCCTGAGCAGTCACGCCTCGCACGCCTGTCGCCGTCGCGGTATAAGTGGTGGTCGTTGTGGGGACGATGGCAACGGAGCCGGACAGCGCGGTCGAGGTCACGTCATCGCCCAGGATGGAGGGCGAGATAGCCACTGAGGTTGCGTTGGTACTGGTCCAGGACAGAGTTGTGTTCTGGCCAGAGGCCACAACGGTTGGCGAGACATTCATCGTGATCGCGGGAGCGGAACCAGCGGCAACCACGGTAACCGTCAACGGAAATGTAACGGTGCGGCCTTGCGCGTCGGCCGCTGTGCCCACGTAAGTAGTGGTCTGCGCGGGCGAAACGCTGGCCGAGCCCGACATGGGAAGAGGAGCGGCGCCAACCGGCGGTGAGATAGAGAAAGACGCGGCGTTGGTGACCTGCCACGTCAGCGTGGTGCTCTGCCCTTGAATAATGACGTCAGGTTTCACGGCAAATGCGATGACCGCCTGCGAAGGCCCTTTGTCGCCACCACCGGCGCCGGAACCGACACCACCGCAACCACAAAGGCCGATAAGAATTAAGACGAAAGAGATTTTCAGCGAAGTAAAGTTAGTTTTTGTCCGAAGCATTGGCGCTCACAACCAGGGTTATTGGCTGTGATGTGAATCCAGCAGCTTGGGTTGTGCTGTTCACGATTGCAAGGTGGATATAACTCTGTAAAATTCTTGCAGAATGTTATCGGGCGGGTAAAAAAACTGCGGGCGACAACATAAGGTGACATGCCGCAGAAGAACAATTTCCGTCCTTACACGCGAAATACACGCGAAAGTAAAACTCGAAAGCAGAGTAGCCGGATTTCAAATTCTGTATCGCTTGGTGAAAGCAAGGTCTTTAGCTTGTAAAAAGCGGCCCGTCATCGACGCGGGCCGCAAGCTCTAAAAGATCAAAATTTCTAATCCCTATTTGATGGTGGCTGCCCCGGCCTGGGCACATTGGCCGTCCTGGTCGCTCTGGGCTCCAGAGACGCCAATCGCCCCGATGATCTTGCCGTCGGAGACGATGGGAATGCCGCCTTCTACCGGCACAGCGCCTTCCAGTGCCATCACGCGCAAGCCGGCGCCGCCGGTGGCCAGCGCATCCTGGAACGCCTTGGTTGGGCGCTTGAACAACGCAGCCGAACGCGCTTTGGCGATGGAAACGTTGGCGCTGCCAATCTGCGTGTTGTCCATTTTCTCGTAGTAGACGAGCGTGCCGTTGGGATCAACCACGGCCACGGCCATGGTCCAGTGGTTCTTGGCGGCTTCCGCCAGCGCCGCGGCGGCCGCTTTCTTGGCGTTTTCCACGCTGATGGGTGGTCCGTAAGGGTTAGACGGCACCTGAGCCTCCATTCCCAACGCGCAAAATGCCAGCGTCAGGACCGATAAAATCTTGAAAGTGCGTGATGACATCATAACTTGCTCCTCTTGTTCTCGCATGCGTGCGAAATTTGGTAAAGCGATCCATGGGATGAGACTCCAAAGAAAATGACTTTTGCGATAATGCCGGACTGCCAGCTGCTGGAAACAAATGATGTCGCGGAAGAATCACTGCATCGAAAGAAAGGGAGTCTAAAGGTTGCGAAAAGCTTATGTCAAGATGAAGCGCCTCACTCCGCACGATTTCTAAAAAAGACCATTCCAAAAAAGATCGTTTCTGAAAAGATCATTACTTAAGAAGATCAAAGAACAGACTGCACGTTAGAATGCTTGAGCCTGTTAAGCTAAAAACCATGGAACCAATCTCGCACTTTTTTTATTCTGACCGTTTAAAGCTGCAATTCTGGGACTACGGGCAGGACGGCAAGCCCGCGCTTGTGCTGGTGCACGGCGGGCTGGACCACGCGCGCAGCTGGGACTGGGTGGCGCGATCGCTGCGCGAGCACTACCACGTCTACGCGCTCGACCTGCGCGGACACGGCAACAGCGCCTGGGCCCCCGGCGCCATGTACAACGTTGCCGAGCACGTGCTCGACCTCACCGCGCTGCTCGACATCATCGATGAATTCCCTATCCGGCTGGTGGGCCATTCGCTGGGCGGGATCGTCGTACTGCATTATTCCGGCGTCTATCCCGGCCGCGTGGCCAAAGCCGTTTCCATCGAAGGCATCGGCTTTCCGCCCAAACACCGCGTTCACGGCCCGGCGTCAGAGCGGCTGCGCTACTGGCTGGAAGCGCGACGCGACATTGAAAAGCGCAAACTGAAATCGTATCCCACGCTGGACGCCGCCATGGCACGCATGAAGGAAGCCAATCCGCACCTGTCGGACGAAGTCGCGCGCCATCTCACCCTGCACGGCACCAACTGGGACTCCGAAGGCTGCCTGACCTGGAAGTTTGACAACTATGCCCGCGCCATTTCTCCTTTCGGCCACAACCTTTCCGATACGGCTGAAATTTACGGACAGATCACCTCGCCCACGCTGCTCTTCTGGGGACTGGAAAGCTTTGCTCCGGTGCCGGAAGACGATCCGCGCGTAACGGCCATGCGCAACTGCCGTCTGGTGAGAGTGCCGAAGGCCGGCCACTGGGTACACCATGATCAGTTGGAATTGTTCTTGAAGGAGACGACGGAGTTTCTGGTCGGCTGAGCCCCATATCGCGCATTTTTTTTGACCAGAGCAGTCCAGAGAACGCAACACCGTGCGCGCGTTCATACCGGGAAATGTTCTCGTCCAGAATGCGTTGCGCCTGTCCGCGATCCTGGTGGCCAATCAGCTTTCCTGTGCCCGCAATTTCCTGTACCTCTCCGTGGCTGGCCTCTACGAACGCATGAATATTGCCGTCCATGGAGCTGTCTTTTACCCAGACGTAAACAAGGATGTGATTTTCCTGTACGACAACGGTCCCGTCAGTGAGCCCGTGCTTGCGCATCTGTTGCAGGGTTTGCTCCGGGTCAACGCCAGACAAGGTGATGGTAAAGAGGCGCTCCGGGCCATCTTGCGACGGAACGTCCTTCCCTGCTCGATTGCTCTTGCTTGCCGGGTTGTCTTTCCGGGGAATGAAGATCAGCGCCCAGTTCTGGTGGGCATAGCGCGCGAGCAGTTCGCCCAGATACGTGGCTGGCCCACTTTTGCAGCCGGTGACCATGGCCGAGTTTTCCGCTCCAGGGCCATCGATGCCGGTGGCAGCTTGAACCTTGGGCGCGGGGCAGAGCCTGGCGGCAAGATATCGCGCGACAGCGAGAAAGTTTTGCTGCTCAAAGGAGTCCTGCGAAGCCAGGGCGACGTGGTCCGGCATGTGCGTGCGCGTGTTGGGACTGCCAAACACAAAGGCCTGCGCGTGGCAGAGCCCGGCAAGAGAGAGGCAGAGAACCACGGTCCCGATGCAGCGGCAAAGTTTACTCGTCGAGATCATATTTTGCGTCTCACAAGTGGTATTAAATCCCATCCTTCGCAAAAAAGCGCGAACTGATCGGAAAGGCAGGAGATCTAGTAAGCGCCTTGGATCACGGGACATTGCCGAGATCAGCGGCGTCCTGAGACATCTTCTATAATTCGTTACGGCATCCAATGTAGTACTGATCCAGTGATTTTTAACGGCCCTGCTCACTTCGTCAGATCCAGATTTAAGGAAATTGTATGCGATCACGTAAGTTTTCCACGCGAGCGCTGGCGCTCGTATTG
>JBGPZS010000248.1:0-6082 GCA_041493865.1 Terriglobia bacterium | reverse complement strand
CGTAGGCATTGTTTCTGTTTCGGTACCCTGCTCAGCGCTCTTGTGCAATTCTTCCAGTGACGTTTCCAGAACAATGGGCCGGCCTTCCATGGAAAAATGGGTCTGCGTGCTGCCCAGCCTTTCCGTGCGTCCGGTCTTTTCCAGTACTACGCTCTTCACAGAGTAGCGGCGATGTCCATGCTCCATGGAGGTCAGAGGATATGCGTTCACGCCTACGTTCTGCCCGGCGCGGCCGACCTGCTTTCTTCCGTAACCCAGCGCGACCGAAATTGTGCGGCCATCTTGTCCGGGCTGGATGAATGCAGGGAGTTCAAGCTGCCGATTCCCCGCTGTGAGTCTGACCACATCGCCATCGCTCAAGCCGATCTTCTTTGCCAGACTGGGGGCAACGGCCGCATAGTTGCCCCAGGTGACCTTGCTGATTGGGTCAGGAAGTTCCTGAAGCCACGGATTGTTGGCGTGGCGGCCATCCCGTAAAGCCACGGTTTCATAGCAATGGAGTTCCAGACGATCTTCTGCTGCGCCTCCGTTGGCTGTTCTTGCTTCCGTGAGAATTTTGTCCACCGCGGCCTTCCAATCACCCTTAAACTTCGGCGCGACCGCGATGGACCCAGGAGACACAGCAACAACACCATCTTGGAGCGAGCGCTCCCAAAATGCGTCAAAGTCATGCAGCTCTTTCTGACGCGGGAAGACGACGGTGCGCCAGAATTCGCGGAGATATTTGTAGTAGTCCGCCTCATCGTTACCCAGCCACTTGAGCAGGGTTTCCTGCGCCGCGCGTGTTTCAAAGAGCGGTGCAATCAGCGGCTGAGAAAGACTGAGGTGCGACTCCACCGGCTCGGCATCGCCCCAGGCTTCAAGAAAGTGGTGGTCAGGGCATACTGCGCGGGCGTGAGAGCTGGTCTCGTCGCGGCGATCGGAAAATGAAATCGAAAGCGCAACTTTTTCCAGACCGGCAAGAAATTGCTCTGCATCCGGATAATCATAGGCAGGATTAACTCCGTGCATGATCAGCGTGTGTACCTCGCCGCGCTGCATCTTCCCTACCAGGTCGGTCATGGCGATGTCATCACCGCTCCGCTGCAGAGAAGGCCTCTCAATATCGATGGTCTTTCCGAAGTTTCCTAACGCGGCATTCAGTGCGTTCACTACCACCTGCACCGATATGTCGTTCGATCCGCTCACGACCAGGGATTCGCCGCGATGTTTCCAGAGTTCGTCGGCCACGGCGTCCAATTTTTTAGAACCGATGGGGTCCGGCGTCCCGGCCACGGGTGACACGCCGGCCTTGTGCGCGATGCGACGAAGCAGCGCTACCGCTACCAGTCCCAGTTGCGAGGGCGGCACGGCCACGCGAACATCAGCGTTGCTGCCGGTGACGGACATGCCCGACTCAAACTGAACGTGCAGAGCTGGGATTCCTTCCGGCTTGCGGTTCGCGGCGTACTGGCGTGCGAATTCCACCGGTGAGAGCCACGTTCCCAGAAAGTCTGCTTCCAGACCAACGATAACGCGGGCCTTGTTGAAAGCGTAATGCGGAACGGCGGCACGGTCGAACGATTGGGCGTTGGCCGCGCGTAGCGCGCTGAGAGAGACAGGATCGTACTCAACGTGTCGAAAATTGGGATAACGCACCCGCCACTCTGCAATAATGCGCCGCATGGAAGGGCTGGTAATGGTTCCGGAAAGGAGCACTATCTCACGCTTACTGCCCTCCGCTTCGCGCAGGGCATCCATCACATGTTGGTCGATCTCCTGCCAGCTGGACGGCTGACCGTGCCAGAGCGGTCCGCGCAAGCGCTCATCGTCATAAAGAGAGAGCACGGTGGCCTGTCCGGTAGCGCATGTGCCACCGCCAAAGAGGCTCGACTCCGCGTTGCCTTCGATCTTGATTGGGCGGCCGTCGCGCTGCTTCACCAGCAAGCTGCAGGACGACGCGCAGCCGCGGCATGTTGTGGCATACCAGTTGGCAACGCCGGGAATGATGTCATCCGATCCCACCAGAAGTGGAATCGCGTTTTGCACCGGAGCGCGGCAACCGGAGAGCCCCGCTGCTGCAAGGGTAAATCCCATGGCAGCAAGAAAATCACGACGGGTAGTTTCCGCGCGGCCGCCTGATGAGGGCAGGCCGCCAGGAAATTCTCCCGTACGCCGCGGACCGCTCTGCATCTCCTCTACGCTCTTCCAATATGCAGGAACTTCCGGCCCGCCGATCTGGACGAGTTGTTCCTTGGGCCGCTTGCAGTGGCCCTTGGCTTCGCCGCCTTCGCCTGAATGATTCATCGAATTCTCCGCGATCGTGACATGTTGTTCACTCGTCCGCGCTCTCTGCTTGTCCTCGCTTCGTAATCTCCTTCTGCCCTGCGCTAACTGCTAATTGTTGACTGTCCATTGCCGGTTCAGTAGTGACAGCTTGCACAATCCAGGCCGGCCGCCGGTTTCTGTCTCTGCTTTAAGCTGAGAGCAGCCCGCTCAAAATCTCCCACCGGCAGCTTCGCGTGCTCGCGATGGCATTGCAGGCACCAGCCCATGGTCAGAGGCGCAAATTGGCTGACCCGGTCCATGTTTTCCACCGGTCCGTGGCAGCTCTGGCAGGCAACGCCGGAGACCACGTGCTGGCTGTGGTTGAAGTACACAAAGTCAGGCAGGTTATGCACCTTCACCCAGCGGACAGGGCGCTGCTGCTGCACCGCCTCTTTCAGTTTTTCGATCTCAACCGTCTGCTTCTCCAGGACGGTGTGGCAATTCATACAAACGCTGGCCGGCGGAATCCCTGCGTGACGGCTGGTACGCGCCGCATAGTGGCAATAGAGGCATGCAATCTTGTTGTCTCCTGCGTGCACTTTGTGGGGGAACGCGATCGGCTGCTCCGGCGAGTAGCCCTGATGGATGCCGACGCGCGAAAGCTGCCACGCACCGGCGCCAAACATAAGCACGGCGCCCACAATGCCCATCAACACCAGATGAAGTCGCATGGAGCCCTAGTCCTCCTCCGGCCACAGCCACGTGGCCGGGTTGTGCTTACGCATCCAGGCCTCCAGGGTCCGCGCCGTTGATGCGATGGGACGGCCAACCAGGCCAAACGTCCAATCAACGGCAAAAATCAAGAATGCCGCCGGACGAGTCAGCGGGAAGACTGCCAGCGCTGCGAACGCCGAGAAGACATGCAGCCGGACCAGGAAAGGCATTTGAGTCACAAGGCCTGCGGCCGGTTTCGCGCGAACCAGCGAGGCCAGATACGGAGCAAGTGTCACGGCGCTCCATGTGGAACCCCAGCGGTAGAGCACGGCTGTAAGCACTCCGGAGAGAATGCCGGCGAACAGCAAGGCCAGGAACACCGTATCGGACAGCTCAGTGATCAACGTCCGGTTCGAGCGTCCAAGATGTCGCGCGAGCAGAGCGCACCAACACACCAGCGCAGAGATACCTGCAATGAGACCAACGCCTTCCAGCAGATAGAGCCTGCCTGGGCTGCCGCTCCACCACAGGACCACGCGCGGGAAAACTATCCCTGTCAAATGTGCGATGACCAGTAGCGCCAGGCTCGCACGCCAAATCTTGCCGCCCCCAAACAGGGCCCGCGCTTCTGACATTTCTTTTGCCACTGCCGTCATCTGCCGGCGATCGAGAAGATACCGGGCGCCGATGCCCACCAGCAGCAACGAGAGCCCAATGTACGGCCACGCGGCGAAAAGAAAATTCGTCTTCATGGCACGTTTCCTTTCGGGGTATTTCGCTGCTGGGTCATCGCCGCCTGGGCCCTGGCGGAAGATGATTTCTCTGCGCTGGTAGGATGGGAAGGTTGTGCCAGAGCTCCCGCGTGCGCCGATTGGCCCAGAGCAGCCTGGCGCAAAAAGGCCTTCAACGCGAAAGACTCCTTCGCTGTCAGGTAGCGCGCGACGCCGGAAGTTTCCCACTGAAAACACGGATGACGCAGGAACTCAGTGAGCGCGCGGTCCTGAAATCTGAAATACGCTTGCGTCAAATCAGGTCCCAAACTGCCTCCCCACCCTGCGCCCTGGACTCCGTGACATGAGCTGCAAGATTGAGATCCGTATTTCAACCGCTGGTCACCCGAGAAAAGCTGGCGTCCCAACTCGATATCGGCAGGCAGCGCCAGCTCGGCATTGCGCTCGTCTGCGGGTTTGATATCTGGACCGCCAATAGCCACATAATCAAGGATGTCATTGATCTGTTTGTCAGAGAGATCGGCCCAGTCAGGCATGCGCTGCTGTTTGAATTGAGCAAACAAAGACACAGCAGTAACATCGCCCGACTTGATAACGCTGGATGATGCATGGATGAACTTTACCAGCCAGTCGCGTTTGCGCCGCTCCGTCACGCCCTTCAGGTCCGGTCCCACTTTGATTCCCTTGCCATAGGTGTGGCACGCGGTGCATCGCTTATTGAAAGTGGCTGCCGCTTCGGGAGAAAATTTTGCTCCGCCCGTCCCGTCGTCATCGTCAGCCCATGCGAGCTGCAGTGCACCGGAAATCACAAGCAACAGCACCAGCTGAGCCAGACGGCGCAACCTTCCTGCGAGAGTAAAAACACCAAGTTTCACTTGTGACCAGCTCCCTTTCGACAAATCTCTGCGTTGCGCGATCGATAGCGGCAAAGTTCCTAACGCCAGCCCAAAAGTCACTGACCACCGTCACAGCTGCCTCTGTTGCCGCTCCAAAAACTAAAAGGCCCAGAGAGACATAGCTCTCTGGGCCAAATTTCCCTGCCTGTTCCGGACGTCCGGGGACAGAAATCAGGGCCCTCTTGCTCTTCAGAAGTTTTGCACCGGCAAAATTGCCGGCCTAGCTCGTTATTGCCATGGAAGCCTGCGTCGGTGGAAGTACCCCTCTTTCACTCGTCAGCAGGCGAACTTTCTCTTCAAATAGTTGGCGGCAGACCTACACTGATTGCCGTTGCGCAGCCGCCTGATGCCCTAAACAACAATGGCCCAGAGACCAGGGGTCTCTGAGCCAAATTTCTGTCGGGCCGACCTTAGTATCGGAACGAAAATCAGGGCTCAACTAAAAATATACAGCAGACTTATATATAAAAAATGAGAGTTTGTCAATGGATTCCGGCACGGGGTGGTCGTGGCCCGGGTTCAACATCGCGCTTTGCCGGTGGAATTTGTAGTCGTTGGAATCGTTCGCGACAAAACTAGAGTTCGCCGCCCCAGGGATAATAATCCGACTCGGCCTTGACCACCCCGGCAGAGTCCATAATCACGGAATTGATGTGACCGCCAGGTCTGAAACGCCGCGTCAAATGCAGGAAATTTTCATACCCCGACGGTCGAAAAGGATCTTGATAGTATCCGTTCCGCTGCCGGCAGTCCCGTTCCCGGCATGGAAATCATAGCCCCGGTCCATCACATTGCCAATGTGCTGCGAATTCGTGCATGACGTGGGCAGTGAGAGATCGATGGAATCAAACTTCGTGGGTGCGAAGTTTGAATCTTCGCTTCCCGCCACCCCGTGTATCTGGTGCGTGCTGGCGTCGGACTGACAATTGAATAGCCATATGCAGCGTATGTTGTGGTCCCTGGCCTCCGGTGTATTGCTTGTTCAGTGTGCGGTGAATGACCAGGATGGGCGATGAGGATGTTCACGCAGGCGCCGCCCCTCTGCCACGAGCACGTTGTAACTCCTGAAGGCATGATTTACACACTGCCTGCCAGTCCTTGGACGTTACATAAAGTGTTTCCTGCAAGGCTAGCGCCCTGCGTTGAGAAGTGCCTGGCAAGACCGGCGCGTGCAGCATGAGATTGCCGTTCGTCAGGTTCGCGGTATCGAGGCGACTGCCATCGTAGGAACCATATGGCTTCCAGCCGTTCTCTAGGTTTGGCGCGTCTACGCCTGGAGCAATGCACCGCTCCTAAGGAGCGGTTGCCACTACCACTATCAACCTAGCTAGCTTCATGAGCCTTCTCCTCGATCTATTTCCTATTCACTATCATCGTAGCTTATCAGGACATGTAGGACGGCATACACTTGGCTATGTACTGTTTTCAGCTAGTTTGCTGGGCGCGCTGCTTGATATTTCTATCTCGGCTATCAAAGATGATAAAAGTCTTTTT
>JBGPZS010000206.1:0-7118 GCA_041493865.1 Terriglobia bacterium | reverse complement strand
TGTGTATCGCTGAAGACAAGCAGCTTGCTGCCCTTGGGACCCATGGCCAGGCGGCGCGCGTTAGGAATACGAATGACCGGGCGGGCGATGCCGGTGGCTGTATCCACGGACTGCACAAAGCCAAAGCTGCGCTGGGCGGTCCAGGCGTTCTTGCCGTCGGGGGTGATCGCAATATCAAACGGCACGTCACCGATGGCGGCATTGAAGGTCACCGCTTCCTGGGTGTTATCGATGATGGTGATCTCACTGCCCACGCTGTCCGTGGCAATTGTGATGCCCCCGGCTGTGACCAGCTTGGTTGCCGACGTCACGCCAAAGTTCTTGGTGGTAAAAGTGTCTTTTTGCGCGTCCAGTAGGTTGACCGTGTTGGAAAGCACGTTGGAAAGTAATACCCGCTTTTTTAAGCCGGTTGGCTTGGGTTGATTCGAGGAGGTGTTACTGGAACCGCAGCCGGCTACCGCAAGCGCCAGGACCGCCACCCAAAACCGTGAAAGATGACTGTTTCGAAGCATTCTTTATTAGACCGTTTCCTCTGTGAACCGTGTCAATTGTGCTGGAAAACGCGATTATAGCAGAGCCACTTCACGCGCGGGGGAGGCCGGTTTACCTGGCTCTGGGCACTTGACTGTCGTTGTCCACCGCACAGGGATCTCCCTCCCAAACCGTAGAACGCACCGGAGAGCGCTCCATGCAGGAAATCTTGCCACTCCCTGAGCGGCGATGGCGGGAACTACGTGGGCTAGGGTATTCTGAAAGCTGACGATGGCAATTGACCTCCTAACCCGGCTTAAGCAGGCTCCCGTACTGTGCGACGGTGCGATGGGCACGCTGCTGTATGCCAAAGGCGTGTTCATCAACAAGTGTTATGACGAACTGAACCTGACCCAGCCGGACCTGATCCGCAATATCCACCAGGAATACCTGAATGCCGGGGCCGAGATTATTGAAACCAATACTTTTGGTGGCAACTCTTTTCGACTGGGACGCCATGGTTTAGCCGACAGAGTGATTGAGGTCAATCGCAAGGGTGCTGCCCTGGCCCGCGAGGCCGCAGATGCGTTCAACCTGAAGAAAGCAGCCAACGTATTGGTGGCCGCGTCGGTCGGGCCGCTGGGGTTACGTATTGAGCCTTTGGGCAAAATATCGCGCGAGGAAGCGCGGGCCTCATTTCGCGACCAGATAACCGCTCTGGTTGAAGGCGGCGTTGACGTGATCATGCTTGAAACCTTTGGCTACCTGGAGGAATTGCACCAGGCCATTCTCGCCGCGCGTGAGGTCGCGCCGGGCAAGCAACTGGTGGCGCAGGTGACGATTGACGAAGACGGCAACTGTCTGGATGGCGCCAGCCCGGAGACGTTTACCTCCAAACTCAACGACTGGGGCGTGGACGTGATCGGGTGCAATTGCAGCGTTGGTCCGGTGGCCATGCTTGAGGCCATTGAGCGCATCCAGCGACTCACGGACAAGCCGCTGGCCGCGCAGCCCAACGCCGGCATTCCGCGCAGCATTGAAGGGCGCAACATCTATCTGTGCTCGCCCGAATACATGGCCAGCTACGCGCGCAAATTCGTGAACGCCGGGGTGGCCCTGGTCGGCGGATGTTGCGGGACAACTCCTGAGCACATCAAGGCCATGAACACCGCTTTGCGCATGGCCGATGCCAAGGGCAAGACCGGAGGCTTTCGGGTAATCACTGAAGCCAAGCGCGAATCCAGCATAACTCCGCCGCCGATGGCACAGCGGTCCAACCTGGGCAAGAAGCTGGCCGCCGGTGAATTTGTCACGCTGGTGGAGATCGTTCCGCCCAAGGGCGTCGATTTCCGCAAGGAAGTGGAAGGTGCAAAGTTTTTGAGGGCCGCCGGCATTGACGCCATCAATATTCCTGACAGCCCTCGCGCTTCAGCCCGCATGAGCAATATGGCCCTGTGCCTTCTGGTGCAGCAGCAGGCGGGGATTGAAACCGTTCTCCACTTCACCTGCCGTGACCGCAATGTGCTGAGCATGCAGTCTGAGCTGCTGGGCGCATACACCACGGGGATCCATAACCTGATCTGCATCACCGGCGATCCGCCCAAGCTGGGTAACTATCCCGACGCCACGGCGGTTTTTGACGTGGACGCAATCGGCCTGGTGAATATCGTCCGCAACCTGAATCACGGGCTTGATGTAGGTGGCAACCCGATTGGCTCGGGCACCAGGTTCATGATCGGCGTTGGCGCGAACCCGGGCATTGTGAATATTGACGAAGAAGTGCGCCGCTTTGAATACAAGGTTGAAGCCGGCGCCGATTACGCGGTGACGCAGCCGGTCTTTGATATCGCGCTGCTGGAGCAGTTTCTGCGGCGCATCGATCATCACCGTATCCCCGTGCTCGCCGGAATCTGGCCGCTGACCAGCGTGCGCAATGCCGAATTTATGAAAAACGAACTGCGCGTCTCCGTCCCCGATGCGATCATTGACCGCATGGCACGCGCACCCAACGCCGACGCGGCCCGAGCGGAGGGCATCCTGATTGCGCGAGAAATGTTGCATCAGGTCCGCGGCCTGGTGCAGGGAGCGCAGGTGGCTGCTCCGCTGGGACGATATAGCTCGGCGGTGGATGTCCTGGATGGCATGGGCGGCTCGGCGACAGCAGCGGGATGAGTGGGCCTTGACGGTCTTAGTACAGCTTTTTTACATACTCAGGCTTTTTACATATTCAAATAAGGGCATGCCGAAGAAATCGGTCACTCGACCTGAAGGCCGATACCCGTTTCGCTCATAAAAACGCATGGCACGCTTGAGCGGCTCAGTTGTATCCAGGGTAATGCGGATGCATTTTCTCGCTCGCAGCTCGGTCTCCGCTCGTTCAAGGAGTTGTTGCGCGACTCCTGCGCCCTGGCAAGAAGGCAGTACGGCCATCCCGCGAAGGTGTCCTTCTTCTGGGTTGACCATATTGCAGGCGACGGTACCGATGATGGAATTGTCGTTGTCACGCTCGGCCACAAAGACGCCCATATGCTTCATGCGATGCTTGATGGTTTGTGCGGTAAGCACTGTATCCAGGAAGGCTTTCGGCGTGTAGCTTGTGCGGTATGGCGAAAAGGCTTCCGCCAGACATGCCAGGATGGCCGGTATGTCAGTCTCTGTGGCCTGCCGAATTTTGAAAGTTGGTTTGGCACTCACGGTGATGACTCTTTATGGCGCAGAAGCGCATATATAGACTCCATTCCCAAGCAGCACGATTCGTCAGAGAACCTGGACCTTGCCGGCTGCATGTGTATGAATGGTTTTCATTTCAGGAAAGCTGATTCAGGAAAAAATTTCAGAGCGGCCCCGGTTTGTCGCGGTAGAATAAACGAATATGGAGTTTCGGCTCTGTGCCCAAATTTGAAGATTGTCTTCAACGCCTGGAACAAATCGTCGACGAGATGGAAAAAGGCAATGTGCCGTTGGAACAGGCATTGCAGCTCTTTGAAGAAGGGCTGAAGCTTTCGGCCTCCTGCCGCAAGGAGTTGGAGGAAGCTGAAGGCAAAGTCGAGATTCTTCTTCGACAGAACGGAAAGCTACAGCCTGAGCCCTACGAACCTGCCCCCGACAGGGCCCAGCATTCGGCCAAGAAATAGGTCCTCCCACAGCCTGCGGGAAGCCCGCAGCTTGCACATCCAGCGGAAGCAGCCCGGTTGTTTTCGCTCCAGCCAATGAGGAAGTGTTTCATGAAACCGCTCAGTGTAGTTGTCGCTCAAAGCAACAGCAAGACTGCGGAGATGCTGGCGAAGTCTCTCTATCACCATTTCCGTGTGGTGCATCTGGCCGGCGATCTGGAGGAACTCCGGCAAGCCATCCCCAGACATCAGGCTGATGTGGCGATTGTTGACCTTGAACTGGCCGCGCTCAGTGAAGTGCGGCAGCTCACGCGCGAGTTCTCAACCACCACCATTGTGTGCACGCACCGCCTGGCCGACGAGAAAATGTGGACGGATGCGCTGGCGGCCGGCGCTAGCGATTGTTGTTATTCCTCTGATGTCCGGGCCATTGTTTTTGCCGCGAGCCATACCAAAACAGTTTCCCACGCTCACGCGGCCTGAACCAATCGTTGCGAGTTACAGCTTCTCCTTCCATAAGCAAAAAGGGAGCGCAAATGGCGCTCCCTTTGGTTCTTCAACTTGTTCACTTGTTCTTGATCGGTTCGATACTTTTCACGGTAAAGACCACATCCTTGCATTTGAATTTGCCGTCCGGCAGCTCAATGCAGTTCTTTGGATCGTAGCTGACCTTGGAAATGGAATTCGCGCGGAACCGGTACATCGGTTTCTGGATGGCACAAGCGCTCATCAAAAGCGCCAGCGGCGGAACAACGATGCATAGCAGCCGGCCTGGAGTTGCAGCCCGTGGCAGTGTTGCGGATTTCACTTGCATGCTAACTCTCCCAGTGGGAAAGGTCTCTTGCTTCCCTCTTGTTGCTAAGAATCGCCGAACCCGCAGCGGCAGCCTATAGTACGTAAGTAGGTGTCCGCCTGAGGTGCATCGAATCTGGCGCTCTCACAGCGGGGATTCAATCGCGCACAGCGCCAGCCAGGTTGCGTCTTGATCAATGTTTATGCTGATGCGATCGCTCCTTTACTCTTGCGATAACGTTACTTTTGTTCGTTTACCTTGCTTCGCCTTTTGGATGAGACCGTTTCTGCGTTGTGATCCCCTCTGCTGGCCGAGAGCCACGCCGGCACAAAGTTCTTGGCTGTTTAGCGTCATGGATCACTCGATGATCGGATCTCCCGATCATCCGATCCCCATGTTTTATACTCAATATTCATGCTGAAAGAAATTCTGGAGCAAGGCCAGAGCACCATCGACGCTACCCTGGAAAGACTCTTGCCCGCGGCCACCGAGCGGCCTGACTCAATCCATCAGGCAATGCGGCACAGCGTGTTTGCCGGAGGCAAACGTCTGCGTCCTGTTTTGTGCATGGAGGCCGCGCGCATGATCGCAGGCAGCCTTCCGGAAGGAATCGACGAGCTAGGCAGCGCGCTGGAGATGCTGCACACCTACTCGCTCATTCACGACGATCTGCCCGCCCTCGATAACGATGATCTGCGCCGGGGCAAGCCGACCTGCCACGTGGTTTTCGGAGAAGCGCTGGCCATCCTTGCCGGCGACGCCCTGCAGACTCAGGCCTATGAAGTGTTGGCGCGTCTGCAGTGTCCAGCGGAAGCGCGCGTGCGGATCATCGAAGAGATTGCCCGCGGCACCGGCACGGTGGATGGGATGATCGGCGGGCAGGTCAAAGACCTGGAAGCGGAGCGCCAGCGTCCTGATGCCGCGACCCTGGAATACATTCATCGCTCCAAGACCGGCGCCCTGATCACCTCCAGCCTGGTGAGCGGAGGCATCTATGCCAATGGCTCGGGCGCTGAAATCCAGCGTCTGCGCGACTTTGGCCGTTCCGTGGGTCTGGCGTTTCAGATCGTGGACGACGTGCTCGATGTCACCCAGTCTTCCGAGCAATTGGGCAAGACCGCGGGCAAAGACACGGCTTCGGAAAAGGCGACGTATCCGTCCCTGTTCGGCATTGAGGAATCGCTGCGCCGGGCCGATGCGCTCGTCAGTTCCGCGTGTAGCGCGCTCGATTCCTTCGCCCAACGCGCGCAAACACTTAAGGATCTGGCCCACTTTCTGGTCCAGCGCAAGAATTAGTATCTAGTCTGCATCCTGGGAGAAAGAAAAGTGCTTCTTTCCCCATGCACCCGCATGTTAGTATTCCCTCGCATATTTGTCCCTTGAACATGTGCAAGAATTCACCCTATACCGGCGGTATGTTCCGCCGCACAATGTCTAATGGAACCAATCCGTTTTGTATCGCTGTACGTACTTCAAAAGGACGCTTTGTCGAGGGTGGCTGACGGCCCCCGTTATGTTCAATCCAGATGATGCTCTCGGCAAGCACATATAAAAACAAGGAAGGGAGATCTACAAAATGACGAAGTCTGTGCGTTTACTGCTTATGGGTGCGGCGCTGACAGGATTTGTTGCTGGCCAGAACGCCCTCGCTCAGGACACCACCAAGAAGGACGACACCAAAAAGTCCGACGACGGCGGCAAAAAAGCCACTAAAACGAAGAAGGAAAAACACGCTTGCAAAGGCCAGAACTCCTGCAAAGGTAAGGGCGGCTGCGGCGAAACCAAGGCCAAGAACGATTGCAAGGGCAAGGGCGGCTGCTCAACGGATCCTGCACACCCGATGGAGAAAGCGAAATAGCTGCGGGCCCTCTCGATCTGTATTTAAGAGGGCCGGTGGCCCCGCCGCTGGTCCTCTGTTTCCGCTTCATTCGGTCACTAGGTATATGCCCGCAAATCGCTTCAACGGACACAAAGACTACGGCGTCGGTATTGGGCTGCGCATTCCTCATTACAACCATATTTTTGAGAAGAAACCGGTCGTGGACTGGTTTGAAATCATCTCTGAGAATTTCATGGTGGAAGGCGGTCGCCAGCTCCAGGTTCTTGACCAGATCCTGGAACGCTATCGCGTGGTGCAGCACGGCGTTTCCATGTATTTTGGCTCCGCCGAGCCGCTGAACCGCGAACACCTGCGCCGCTTGAAAACGCTGGTCCGGCGGACCAACACTCCGTGGCTCACCGACCACCTCTGCTGGGGCAGCGTGGACGGCCGCTATTCCCACGATCTCCTCCCCATGCCTTACACCTTTGAAGCCGCCAGGCGCACCGCGCAAAAGGTCCGTGAGGCGCGCGACTTCCTGGAAGTACCCATCGCGGTGGAGAACGTGAGCAGTTACGCTGAATATCACGTCTCCGAAATGACGGAATGGCAATTCCTCAACGAAGTCGTGGAAGATGCCGACTGCGGCATTCTGCTCGACGTCAACAATATTTACGTCTCGTCACGCAATCATAATTTTGATCCGTTTGAGTACTTGCGGAGCGTTCCCGCCGAGCGCGTCGCCCAGATCCACATTGCCGGCCATTCCAACTTCGAGAAATACATCCTTGACACGCACGATCACCCGGTCCTTGATCCTGTGTGGCAGCTTTATGCCAAAGCCATCGAGCTGGTTGGCCCCACGGCAACCCTGCTGGAATGGGATGACCGCATCCCCTCGTTCGACGAAGTCCACAAAGAG
>JBGPZS010000171.1:0-7770 GCA_041493865.1 Terriglobia bacterium | reverse complement strand
TGATGGTCCGGCTGCGCAACGCCTTCAATCCGGAGTCGATCCTGAATCCGCAGAAGATGATTCCCGATCTGCACTTCTGCCGCGAGATTACCGGGCCGCTGCCGAAAGCCAGGGTCGAGCCCGTGGCTGGAGTTCCGGTATGACGACATCCAGTATGAGCAGCGTCAGCAGCCCGGCTTCGGTGGACCGCGATCTGGCGGCGATTGTTGGCGATGCGTTTGTCACGCGCAGCGAATTTGAGATGAATGGAGTCACGCCGGCCGCCGAGGTTTCGCCGGCATCGCCCGAGGAAGTTGGCGCGGTGCTGCGGCTGGCCAACGACCGCGGGCTTGTCGTCGCGGCGGCGGGCGGACTCACCAAGCAGCAGATTGGCGGCGTACCGGAACGCATCGATGTTCTTCTCAGCACCACGCGCATGGACAAGATTGAGCAGTTCGATCCCGGCGATCTCACCATCGCAGTGGCGGCGGGCATGCCGTTTGCCGCCATGCAGCGCCAGTTGCTGGAACACCACCAGTGGGTTCCGTGCGATGCGGCAAACCTGGAACATGCGACCATCGGCGGGCTGCTGGCGACGGGTGCTGCCGGGCCGCTCAAATCCACCTTCGGACACATGCGGGATTTCTGCATTGGCATTCAGTTCGTCACCACGGACGGAAAAGTTGTGAAAGGTGGCGGCCGCGTGGTGAAAAACGTTGCCGGCTATGACCTGATGAAGTTGCTCATTGGCAGCTACGGATCGCTGGCAGTAATCACACGGGCCAACTTCAAAGTGTTCCCCAAGCCCAGGCAGACGCGGACCTTTGCCTGCTCCTTCGCTTCACTCGAAGAAGCGCTCAAATTCAGAACGCGCATATTCCAGTCGCCGCTCACGCCCATGTGCATGGAGATTATTTCGCCGCGCGCGCCGGAGTATCTGCGCGATCCCGGACCGGTGCACGACCCGGACGACTACGCGCCGGAGCACCCTGTGTCATTGCCGGCGGTGGAATGGCAGATTGTTTTGCGCGCAGCCGCTAGCGATAACGTCCTGGCCCGCTACGCCCGTGAGCTGGGCTCGGCGGTCACGCGCACGCTGGAAGGCGCGGCGGAAGAGCGGTTCTGGGGATGGATTTCTCACTTCGAGCAGAGCGTACTGGCGCGGCACAGGAATGCCATGGTGATGTATACGCACCTGCCCATACAGAACGTGGGGCCCGCGTTGCAGGCGCTGGAACGCGCGGCGCCGGATTACAACCTGATTCCCGCTGCCCTCGGCCGCGCGGCCACCGGCAACCTGGTGCTGGCGTTTGTGCCCTTGTCCGTTGATCCGCCTTCGGCCATGCAATATGCCAACTGTGTTTCGGCGTTTCGCGGGCTGCTGCCGCAGGGTTCGTCGGCCGAGGTGGCACAATGTCCGAAAGAGGCAAAGCACCATTTTGACGTCTGGGGCACCACGCCCACGGATGTGAACATGATGCGCGCGGTAAAGCGGGCCATTGATCCAAACAATATTTTGAACAGGGGAAGATTCATTGTCTGAGACCACCGCGTTTGAGGGCATCCATAATCCAAGCCCCCACGATCCGCAGCCGGCAGCAGCAGGTCATGACAAGCCAAGCTGGGAGCTGCTCTCCACTTGCGTGCACTGCGGGCTCTGCCTGAACCATTGTCCTACTTACAAGGTGCTGGGCATGGAGATGGATTCGCCCCGAGGACGCATCTACCAGATGCTGCAGGTGAATGAAGGCAAGATGGAGCTGGGCGAGACGTTTGTCACCCACATTGACCGCTGCCTGGGCTGCGTGGCCTGCGAGATTGCCTGCCCTTCCGGCGTGAAGTACGGCCGGATCGTGGAGCGCGCGCGGGCGCAGATTGAGCAGGGCTATAAGCGGCCGTTCGTCCAGCGCATGTTACGGAGTTTTTTTTACAAAAAGGTGATTCCGAATTTTGGCACGTTGCGTTTTGTGGCCGGCTCCATGCGTTTTTACCAGCGCTCCGGTATGCAAACGCTGCTGCGGAAGTCAGGCCTGCTGAAGCTGATGGGCGTGGCCGATCTGGACAAGCTCTCGCCGCAGATTGATAAGGAGTTTTTCTTTGGCGAGATCGGCAAGGCCTTTCCCGCAGTAGGCGAGCAGCGCGGCAAAGTCGCGTTCGTTGCCGGATGCATTAATAATGTCGCGTTTTCACACCTGAACCGCGCCACCGTGAACGTGCTCACGCAGAACGGGATTGAAGTCCACATTCCCGCGGGCCAGGGCTGCTGCGGCGCATTGCACGCTCATGCCGGCTTGCGCGATGAAGCCCGCGAAATGGCACGGCACAACATCAACATATTTCTGGGCGGCGATTATGACGCCATTGTGACCAACGCGGCCGGCTGCGGGTCCAACATGAAGGAATATGACGACCTGCTGGAAAACGATCCGGTATACCTTGGTCGCGCCAAGGAATTCAGAGCCAAAGTGAAAGACGTGACGGAGTATCTGGCGGCGATTGGCCTGAGGGCGCCGAAAAAGAAGATCGAGCAGAAGGTGGCGTATCAGGACCCATGCCATCTGGCCAACGCGCAGCGCATCCGCATACAGCCGCGCGAGTTGCTGGCGGCGATCGGGTGCGAACTGGTGGAACTGCCGCACTCCGACCAGTGCTGCGGCAGCGCCGGAGTGTACAACGTCGCCCAGAATGAGCTCTCCATGAAAGTCCTTGAGGCCAAGATGGAAGACGTGACCTCCGTGACCTGTGACATGCTGGCGACGGCGAACGTGGGCTGCATGATTCAGCTCCGCGCCGGAATCGAGCAGCGCGGCCTGAATACGCCGGTAAAGCACGTGGTGGAGTTGCTGGATGAGGCCTACTCAGCCTGAATTTTTTGGGCTTAGGCACGACAATAGCGGGGAAGTCACACGCGATGGATCATCAAACCAAGACGGAAACCAACGTCCAGCAGGCCGTGCCGTTCTTCAGAGTGTCGAATATCGAGGCCTCCGTCCGCTATTACGTGGACGGCCTCGGCTTCGAGATGACAAAAAAATGGATTGATGAGGGAAAGCTCCGCTGGTGTTGGCTTCAGCATGGCAACGCCGCCCTGATGCTGCAGGAGTTCCGCAAAGCAGGCCCCAATTCCTGGGCGCCGGAAGGCAAAGTTGGCGTGGGTGTATCGGTCTGCTTCATCTGCAAGGACGCGCTGGCAATCTACCGTGAAATCACGTCGCGGGGAATTGCCGCGACGAGACCCTTCGTCGGGAATGCGATGTGGGTCACGTCCGTGCAGGACCCGGACGGTTACCGGATCGAGTTTGAGAGCTATACGGATGTGCCGGAAGAAACGGTGTTCTCAGAAACACAGGCGTGATCCGGCGGCCCCTTTTTTCTATTTGCTTTTTCGTTCGCAGTCAGGCGACTGCAACTCGTGTGATCCTCCTCACAGAACCCTATACACATTGAGCGCAGAATGCTGCTGGGTCCTGGCCGGTAACGTTATGCAAGTAACGTTACTTTGCTAGTGGATACCAAGGAAGGTTCTAAGGTCTTTGAGCGATTCGCGGTGTCACTCACAGCTAGAACAATGAGAACGCTATGAACAGAGTCGTCAACAAATTCGTGCAGGCCCATGACCGGTATCTGGAACTTGACCGCATTCGCACCGAATGCACCAGCCCCGCGCAGCGCGAGTCGATTCATATTGCGCTGATGACGGCTTATCTGGAAGTGCAGCATCACGCGCGGCAGATCGCCGGCCTGCAGTTCGCCGACGGTATGGATTTCGCCGACGTGAACTAAAGCGGTCACTTGCCGGGCACCCCTCGCCTTGCAATTTGCGTCTAAATAATCACGCCGCTGCTGTACTATGTACACATGTGTCTGGGCTTTTGGCCAGGTCCGGCGCAGAGTCACAATTTCCCCTGGGAGGTGGCGCCTCCATGCCACTGGCTCGCATCTTTACGCGTAACCCGGAACGAACCACCGACCTTTCTTTTCAATTACAACAACAAGGCTATACAGTCGAGGTGGTCAGTCCGGACCAGGCATACCTTGCTCCCGCGGACGTGGAAATCGAATTTGAAATCTGCGAGCGCGCTGACGTGCTGGAGCGCGCGGCCGATCTGGCGACTGAACTTGGGGCCGACGTGGCAGTTGCTCCCGGAGTCTTGCAGCCAGTAGCCGGGCCAAGCCAGCAAGCCGCAGCCCCGCCTTTGGCCGAGAGCATAGTGGAGATGAAGGCGCCCGCCCCGGCGGAGCGCGACCCGGAACGCGAATTCGAAAATGCATTTGCTCCCGTGATCGAGATGCCGGTGGCTGCGCAAGCAACGCCGGCCGTGATTGAAGTACCTGGCATGGAGCACGAGCCGCTTCCGCCGGTTGCGTTTTTGGAAGAGCCCGCCGCATTGGAACCAATCGCGAGGGCGAAGGCCCCGGGGACGCACACTGTGGCAGCTCCGGCTGCGTCTGAGCCATCGTTTTCTGGGCCGACGTTTTCTGGGCCGACATTTCCTCAGCCGACATTTTCTCAGCAAACCAGGCCCGCCGACCCGATGCCCTATCTATCCCAATTGACGCCGTTCAGCGCGCCGGCAACCCGCGCGGAAGAACCACCACAGACCAGTGATCGGGGAAAGAAGGCGCTGCAGGGTGGCGCAAAGATCGCTGCCCGGACCTGGGCTGGGGCACTGGCTCTGACGTCCTCCACGGCTGCTTCCGTCCGCGATCATTTCCACGAATACAAGAAGCGGGCGCAGGTGCGCTCAGCAGAAGCGCGGGCCGCGCATGCAGCCCGGCTGTTCGATCTGGAGCAGCGCCGGGCGGAAGCCCAGCAACGTGCAGCAGAACTGGAAGCCGCGCGTGAGGAAGCGGCAGCACGTCTGATGGAATTGGTCCGCCAACGCGATCCTGGTTTATATGAACAAAGCCAGCTTGAACAAAGCCAACATGAACAAGACCAGCATGGACAAGCGCTGCGTGAACAGGGGGTGACTGCGCAGAGCGCGCATGAGGACAATCGCAGCCGCGATGTCCGGCCCGTTGTCCGTTCCATGTGGGAGCCGGTATCTGTGAAGCCGGGCCGCGCGGCCGGGCCGACTCCAATCAACCTGTGGCGCAGGATCAACCCGCCATTGCGTGCCGTACTCACGGGTGCAGCAGCCGTGAGCGCGCTGTTTATCATGGGAATCGCGCTGGGAGTATTTCATTCGCGGACTCCGCTGGCCAGTCCGGCGAACCACGGCGCCAACGCGCCGAGCGGAGGCGTTACCGTGCAAACCGGCGGTGTAACAGTACAAACTGCTCCGGCCAAGCCGCAACCGGGAAAACCTGCGGCAGGCGTGCAGGCACAGACGAAACCGGCCCAGAACAATGCCGGCGCACAAAGCCAGGCCACTGTGCCGACGCCGGGCAAGCCTTCTCCGCGCATTCAGCGGGCGCAGCATGTGGTTGCACAACAAGCTGAAAACCACATTGGCGATGATGTTGTCATTCGCCACTTCTCGCGCCCTATGCCCACGGAAAAGCCAAAGCAGGCGGGACAGCAGGCCGGCTTGAAACATTTTTCCGACCTGGAAAACTAGCAGGAAATCAAGGTCAGTCAGAGAAACGCCGGCGCCCTTCGCCGGCATTTCTTTTTTGCCGGCTTTTTTTCACCAACCGCGCTGCTCAGCGCGGCGATGACGGGCGTACCTGGCGGCTGGGGACCAGCTTGATGTTGACCCACTCATGCAATGAGGTCAGCGGAAAATCCAGGCGCTGAATCGTATCGGCAAATCCGGGCCGCTGCACTTTCAGGAAGTGCGTCTTCCGTGAGAGGTGCGGAATGACATACCTGCCATACGACTCTGGCGCAAGTTCCTTATCGTCGAGAAAAACCGTCACGCCGGGCGGGCTGGAAACAATGATCGTCTCGACGCCCCAGAAATACCAGCCTCCGCACGCGCCAACCACAATGATCAACAAGAGAACGAGAACTATTGCACTGAATTTGCCGCCGCTGGCGGGCTGCGCCGGCTGGTAATCGCTCGGAGCAGGATACTGTGGCGCAGTAACTTGTGCGACTGGTTCGGCAGCCGGCTGAAAGCGCGCCGCTTCGGGCGCCGTTTCGACCAGCGCTGGCGCTGCCGCTGCAGCTGCAGTTGGAGCCGGCGTTACACTGCCCAGTTGCGTCGCTTCTGGGGTCTGAATCATGGGCGCAACGCTCGCTGTTCTCTCGGGGGCCGCCATGGAATTTTCTGGCGTGGGCTGTCCGCACCCGGTACAGAACCTGATTCCGGGTTCCAGTTTGGTCCCGCAGGCCGTGCAGAACGCGGTGGCTGAAGACAGCGATGGCGGCGCCGGGGCAGCAGCCGGCATGGAAGCAGCGGCAGCCGCTAACGGAATGGCCACGGCAGAAGCAGTTTCTACCGGCGGCGCAGGCCGGTCAGATGATCGCCGTTGACCGCAGGCAGTGCAGAACGCAGAAGAGGCGTCAAGCTGCGCGCCGCATGACGAACATACCGCGCTGGTGGCAGCGGCGGGCTGTGGATTGGCGGCCCTTGCGCCGGCGACTTGGCGCTGGCCGCACGATGTACAGAAACTTGCAGAGCCGGCTACTTCGTTACCGCACGATGTACAAAGCGCCATTCCAATTCTCCAGCGATTGCGGAATTACTTCACTACCGCAAGCTTCTCCACCAACTGCGAGTAGTCCGTCTTCTCGATCCCGTAGACCTGCTTGTTGAACTCGTCCACCTTCTGCGAGTAATTCATGGAGCAGAACTTGGGGCCGCACATGGAGCAGAATTTGGCTTCTTTGTAGTAATCATCGGCCAGCGTCTCGTCATGCATGGAGCGCGCGGTTTGCGGGTCCAGCGAGAGGGCAAACTGTTTTTCCCAGTCGAAAGTGTAGCGTGCGTAGCTCAGCGCGTTATCGCGGTCCTGCGCTCCGGGGCGATGCCGCGCGATATCGGCGGCGTGGGCCGCGATCTTGTACGCAATGATCCCGTCCTTCACGTCTTTTTCGTTGGGCAGGCCCAGGTGCTCTTTCGGCGTGACGTAGCAAAGCATGGAAGCGCCGTGCCACCCGATCATGGCCGCGCCGATGGCCGACGTAATATGGTCATAGCCGGGCGCGATGTCGGTAACCAGCGGCCCCAGCGTGTAGAACGGCGCGCCGTGGCACCACTCCACTTCTTTGTCCACCTGTTCTTTGATCTTGTCCAGCGGCACGTGACCCGGGCCTTCGATCATGACTTGCACGTCGTGCTCCCACGCTTTGCTGGTCAGCTCGCCCAGAGTACGCAGCTCAGCAAACTGCGCTTCATCGCTGGCATCGGCAATGCAGCCCGGCCGCAGCCCGTCACCGAGCGAGTAGGAGACGTCATACTTCTTCAAGACCTTGGTGATATCGTCAAAGCGCTCGTAGAGAAAATTCTGTTTGTGGTGATGGGCCATCCACTGCGCCAGGATCGCTCCGCCACGGCTCACGATCCCGGTAATGCGTTTTGAAATCAGCGGGAGATATTGCACCAGCACGCCCGCGTGGATCGTCATGTAATCCACGCCCTGCTGCGCCTGCTCTTCAATCACCTCAAGCATCAGATCGGCGTTCAGGTCTTCAATGCGCTTCACGCGTGAAACGGCTTCGTAGATCGGCACGGTCCCAATCGGCACCGGCGAGCGCCGCAGAATAGCTTCACGGATTTCATGAATGCCGCCGCCGGTCGAGAGGTCCATCACGGTATCGGCGCCAAAGTGGACCGCGGTATGCAGTTTTTGCAACTCTTCGTCCACGTTGGAGGTGATGGCGGAATTGCCGATGTTGGC
>JBGPZS010000312.1:0-5081 GCA_041493865.1 Terriglobia bacterium | reverse complement strand
CCCGGAAGATCACGATTCGGCTGTTCAGTTGACGCCTGGCACGCTCGCACAAAACACCGCGCGCGACCTTCGCAAACACAAAAGGTCGCGGCACCGGCGGAGCAGTGGATGGGAAGAACGAAGGGGGAGGGTGGGCCTCCCCACGGGAAATTAGTCGCGGTCGGGGCGGGAGTCGCGGTCTTTGCGGATTTTCTTCTTGGCCCGCTTGCGCGCCAGGGCCTGCTTCACGCGGCGCTTCTCTCCCGGCTTCAGATAGTACGAGTGCCGCTTCACTTCCTTGATGATGTCTTCGGTCTGGACTTTGCGTTTAAACCGGCGCAGCGCGTTTTCCAGCGGCTCGCCTTCCTGCAATCTGACTTCGGCCAAGCAATCCCTCCGTGCAGAGAATTAACATGCACCCTTAAAGCATACATCACACGGGGCACAAACGGCGCGCGCCTGGGGCAGCAGCCGTCTTTTCTGCCCGGCACGGGATTTCCTCCCGAAACCGACCTGCCCCCTTGCGGAAGGCCTATGGCCTTAAAGGCCATGTACTGGAGTAACTTACTTATCGCATCGCGATACTTCTAATCCTCTCAACCCCTTGATTTTAGCGGGTTTCCTTACCATTGCTTTTCGTACTAGGTTCGGTAATACTTTTGGGCGCAACTTCAGAGTACGTGCGGCCTGCCTCTCTGTCTCACAGGACCGAAGTTGTGGAGACAGATTCCCAGGTACCCAAAACTAAGTCTGTGGAGACACCCCGATGCGCAAGCTCGCCCTTCGTGCGTTGTATATCGCTTTGTCACTTTTTCTCTGCCTTTTGTTTGCCACGTCCGCTTTTGGTCAAGCCCCTGACCCGCAAGCATCCCCCACACCAACGGCGACCCCGGCGCCCGATCCTGGCGCGGCCACCGACGATCCGAACGCGCCACCTGCAGACCCGAACGCGGCTGCGCCGGCGGACCCAACGGACCAGGACCGCATCGATTTAGTGAGCGATACCGACAGCCCCGATCTGCCGGCGTTCTTCAAAGGCTCCATTGACACGGAGCTGTACCTGCGCATGAGAAACGCGCACAATCGCCGCCTGCGTGGATTGATGGACCCTGCGTTCCAGCCGGGCCTCCGTAACGGCGCGATCTACGTGATGCGAGACAGAGAGCAGCAGCTCCAGGACGCCGCCGCCAGCGGCAGTGGCGACCCGGCGTTTGTGGGCCCCACCAGCCCCGACGCTCCCGCCCCGGCCATCCCCGCCAGCCTGCTGGCGCCATGGACGCCGCTGGGCCCGGCGCCCATCCCTAACGGCCAGACCACCGCGGTCAGCCAGGCCGTAAGCGGTCGCGTGACCGTGATTGTGGTCCATCCGACGAACGAAAACATTGTCTATGTGGGCACGGCGCAGGGCGGTTTGTATCGCTCGCTCAATGGCGGGACCTCGTGGACGCCGCTCATGGACAACTCGCTCTCTCTGGCCATCGGCTCCATCGCCATCGATCCTCTTAATCCGACGACGCTGGTAGTTGGCACCGGCGAAGGCAATCTATCCGCGGACAGCTTCTTCGGCGTGGGCGTTTATGTGATCAAGAACGCTGACACAACGCCCCAGTTGATTGGCCCCTTCAATAAGGACGGCGCCAACAATGACATTTTCACCGGACGCGCCATCACTCGCGTGCTAGTCAGCCCCACGGACGACAACATTGTTTTTGTCTCCACCACTTCGGGCATCGGTGGTATTGGCGCGGACTCGATTCCTTCCGTAATCACGGCCAACCTGCCCTCGCGCGGTCTCTATCGCTCCACCAATTTCATGTCGGCGACCCCGACGTTCACGAAAATTACAGTCCAGCCCGCGAACGCCGGTAACCGCGGCATCACGGACATCGCTTTCGGCGCTACGCCCAACATTCTGCTGGCCGGCGTAAACGGCTTCAGCACCGGCGGCAATGATGGCGGCATCTGGCGGACCACCAACGCTTTTGATCCCATCCCGCTTTTCACCAACCAGCAGGTTGTGGGCACTGCAGCCGCCACCATCCAGATCAGACTGGCGTCGAACACGGTGGGCGGTGTGACTACCATCCTGGCGGCCACAGGTGAAGCCCCGGCAACCACGCCTGCCGCGCCGGGAAACGGCTCGAACTGCGGAGCGCCGGGTTGGGTGCGGCGATCCACGGATGGCGGCGTCACCTTTGGCCTTGGCTTGATCCAGACCAGCGGCTTCTGCAACACGCAGTGCTTCTATGACATGTCGCCGGCCATGGATCCCACCAACTCCAACGTTATTTATCTGGGCGGTTCGGCCAACGCGGACACCAATCCTCCGCGCGCCACCTGCCGCAGCAACGTGCTCACCCGCACGCTCGACGGCACCAACTTCGCGCGCATTGACACCGGCCTGCACGCCGATACACATGCTGTGGCCGTAGCTCCGTCCAATCCAAACGTTGTCTACTTCGGCAGCGACGGCGGCGTATGGCGGTCTTCCAACCAGGGAACTTCCTGGTCCAGCATTAACACGGCTGGCTTCAACGCTACACAGTTCCAGAGCATCGCGGTGCATCCTACCGACCGTAATTTCTCCATCGGCGGCACGCAGGATAACGGAACGCCGTTCTTCCAGCCTGACGGCACCTGGACACGGGCCGACTTCGGTGATGGCGGCTTTGCTCTGATCGACCAGAGCGCAACCGACACCACCACCGTGACCATGTATCACACCTACTTCAATCAGACCAACAACCTGATTGGCTTTGGACGCGTACTCACAACCGCCAACGCCCATGACAATGGATGGGGCTTCCTGGGCTGCAACGGTACCGTAGCCAACAACGGCTTCCGTTGCGCCGATACCGTGCTTTTCTACGCTCCCATGACGCTCGGACCGGGAACTCCGAACACGTTGTACTTTGGTACGGACCGCTTGTATCGCTCCGTCAATCGTGGTACCACCATGACGCTGGTCAGTCAGGGCCCCTTCCAGGCAGGCGCGGCCGTAAGCGCCATCGGTATTTCGCGCCAAAATGACAACGTGAGGATCGTCGGCTTGCGCAACGGCGGGATTTTCGCCACCACCACGGGCGCCAACCCGCTCGTCAATGTCAGAAGCGCGGCCATGCCTATCAAGTATGTCTCGCGCGCTGTCATCGACCCCAACAACCCGAATACGGCCTATGTAGCATTCTCCGGCTTCGGTATCGCGGGCCAGCAAATTTGGAAGACCACCAACCTCAACGCCCCCGTCCCCACCTGGACCAACACTGCCATCGGCCTGCCCGATGTTCCATTCAACGGCTTCGTCATCGATCCGTTGAACTCCAACATGCTGTATGCGGGCAGTGACATCGGCGTGTTCGTCTCCTCGGACGGCGGCAACACATGGAACCCGTTCGGTACCGGCCTGCCTCGCGTTGCCGTATTCGACATGGCTTTCCAGGCCCCCAACCGCCTGGTACGCATCGCCACGCACGGACGCGGCGCATGGGAGATCGCGGCCGCCAAAGCGCAAGCTCTGGTCACCGTGACTGCCTCACCCAATCCTTCCACCTATGGCGACAACGTGACCTTCACTGCCACAGTCAATCCGAATGGCGTGCTGGCGAACCCGTCTGGAACGGTTACATTTACCGATGGCTCGCTCACTCTTGGTTCGGCCAGCCTGACCGGCAGCGCTCCATTCACTGCGACCTTCACCACTTCCCTGCTCTCCGCTGGTTCGCACTCCGTCACGGCGACTTTCGGCGGCGACAGCATCTTTGACGTCAGCCCGTCCGCGCCTGTCAGCGTGGTGGTAAACCAGGCTTCGCTCACGGTCACCGCGGCGAATGCCAGCAAGCTTTACGGGCAAGCGAATCCGCCGCTCACCGGCAGCATCGTCGGCATCAAGAATGGTGACAACATCACCGCAACGTATGCCACCACCGCCACGCAGAGCAGCCCGGTGGGAACTTATCCCATCGTGCCCACTCTGGTCGATCCCGATTCCAAGCTGGGCAACTACACCGTCACCAGCATCAACGGAACGCTCACCATCAATCCCGCGCCGTTGACCATCACCGCCGATGACAAAACCAAGATCCTGCACTCGCCCAATCCCGCCTTCACCGCCACCTATAGCGGCTTTGTGCTGGGTGAAGGGCCGGGCGTTCTCACTGGTACTCTTAGCTGCACTAGCACGGCAGTCACCACCAGTCCCGTGGGCAGCTATCCCATTACCTGCTCCGGACAAACCTCAACCAACTACGCCATCACCTACGTCGCCGGAACGCTGCATATCATCTATGCTCCAGACGGCGCGTGCGTGAAGGACAAGGAACCCTCGCATCAGGTCTTCCAGCCAATCAGCCCTGACGGCACCAGCGTCTTCAACGGCAATGGCCCCATCGATGTGAAGTTCCGCGTGTGCGACGCCAACGGCGTCTCGCAATCCACACCGGGCGTAGCCACAAGCATCCGGTTGACCGACATAATCCAGGGAACGCTGGATAACGCCGTCGACCTGCCAGTGGTTCCCAAGGCGGGCACCGATGGCTTCAACTTCGGTGAAGACCAGCTCTGGCTGTTCCGCATCGACAGCAAGAAACTCGCCAACGGATTTACGTATAGGTTCCGCATTGAACTGAATGACGGAACCCATATCGACTTCCAGTTCGGCAGAAAATAAACCGGGGGTACGCACAAAAGGCGCATGCAGCAATGCATGCGCCTTTTTTTTGTTGGTGGTGGAGTTGGTTATCGGTTATTCGGATCAAGGGAAAGCTGTTGAAAGTGGCCGGCGTTGGCGGCTTCGCGTTCGTTCAGGGCCATCATCAATTGGCGGTTGGCCTGCGCGCGAATCCCACGGAGCAGGTGATTCATGGCGGTAAGTCCGGAAGCGCCGAACAAATTGTTGCTCTGAATGATTTGCAGGTTGTGGATGGCTTTTTCAAGTCCGGCGTTCAATTCTGCAATAGCGTAATAGACGTGGGACTTGACCGGTATCAGTTCGGCGGGTGCATTGTTGAGGTTACGACGGTTAGGGCTGCGGCGCGTGGGTTGGGGTTGTGGTTGCGCCAGGTGGATGGAGCGTTTAACTTTATTCATAGCCATGTTGCCCTCCT
>JBGPZS010000008.1:0-21351 GCA_041493865.1 Terriglobia bacterium | reverse complement strand
GTGATCATCAGGTCGGCAAGCTCATCGATAATAATTACGATTTGCGGCAGCGGCTTGTCGTCTGCTTCATCTTCAAACAGGCTGGGCGTGTCGCTTTCAAACAGTTTGTTGTATTGTTCCAGATTGCGCACGCCTTTTGCCGCCAGCACCTTCAAGCGGCGTTCCATTTCGCGCACGGCGTTGCGCAGCGCGTTGGCGGCCAGCTTGGGCTCGGTGATGATGGGCACGTAAAGGTGCGGCACGCCTTCATAAATTCCCAGCTCCAGGCGCTTGGGATCCACCAGGATCAGCCTCACCTGCTCCGGCGTGGACTTATACAGGATCGACATGATCATCGCATTGATGGCTACACTCTTCCCTGATCCGGTTGATCCGGCGATCAACAGATGCGGCATGGTGGCGAGATCGGCCGTGATGATGCGCCCGTTGATGTCCTTGCCCATGGCCAGCGTGAGCTTGCTCTTGGTGCCCAGAAATTCCGGCGACTCCACCACCTCGCGCAGCCAGATGGTTTCGCGATGGTGGTTCGGCACCTGAATCCCGACGGTCGACTTTCCCGGCATGCGTTCGATCAAAATGCTCTCGGCGCGCATGGCCAGGCAGAGATCGTCACACAGGCTGGTGATGCGGCTGTACTTTACGCCCGCTTCCGGCTTGAATTCATAGGTGGTGACCACCGGCCCGGGATTGATCTGCGTCACCGCGCCGTGGACGTCAAACTCTCCGCACTTCTCCACCAGGACTTCGGCCTGCGCCTTGACTTCTGCTTCATTGATCGCCTGCTGATCGTCCGCTCGATGCAGCAGAGAGCTGGGTGGCAGCTTGTATCCGCCGGCCGCGATCTTGGGCAACACGGTCTTGCGCTTGGCCGCCTGATCGGCGCGAGCGTTAATCGCGGGCTCAAGTTCGGCGGACGCTGAGTTCTCCAGTCCGCCGGCGGCAACGCCGTGCAGCGTCTGTTCGACCGTCTGCTGCGCCGATGCAGGCCGCAGTCCAGCGGCGTCTGCCTGTTCGTGCAACGCCACCTGCGCCGGCACAATCACGCGCCGATCGTTAGTCTGACGATCGTTAATCTGTCGGTCGCTAATCTGCCGATCGCTAATCTGGCGATCGTTGCCATTGCGGCCGTCAGCTTCTTTCTGCGCTTTCTTCTGTGCCGCGATCTTCGCCCGGGCGGCCCGCCAATCCTGGAAGCGCTGCCACAGGGCAAACGCAAAGGCAAAGCGCGTGTTCAGCCAGATGCGCAGGCCAACGAAAGAGAACGCGGTTGAAAGATAAAGCGCCACCGCCACCACGGCCCCGCAAACAATATAAGCGCCCACGGTATTGAAGTAGTGGAGCAGCACGTCGCCGACGATCCGTCCCAGCAGGCCTTCAATGGCCACGGCGTGCAGCCAGCGCAGGTGCCCGGGCAGCAGCGCCAGCAGCGCCGGCGTAAAGATCAGCAGGATTGCCGCGCCCAGGGCCTTCGCTCCCGGCGAAGCTACCGGCTTTGACTTGAACCAGCGCGCGCCCAGCAGCCCGATCATCACCGGAGCGGCAAAAACAAAGATGCCAATCGACTGCAACAGCAGGTCGCTCAGCATGGCGCCAAACAGGCCAATCCAGTTGCGCGCCGCGCCCCCGGCCACCGAGCCGGCGGTGTTCAGCGATGGGTCCAGCGGCGAGTAACTGGCCAGCGCCAGAAAAAGGAGTGTCGCGGAGACGAACAACAGGAACCCGATCAGCTCATTGAGCCGGCGGTTCCGGGTAGGCGTGAACGCACGCAGAAAATACTTCATTAGGGTCTGTCCTTCGGCCACAGAGCGGCGCGCACAAACGAAAGCGGCAGTCTTGCAATCAAGCAAAAGCAACGCTTCCGCCGGCAAAAGCAGCGCTCCCGGCCAAAAGTCCAGAGTACACCAGAGCCCGCTCATTATAGCGGAATTCCCGCGCGAAATTGGGCGTAAAAGCGTAGTCCTTTGGGACAAAGGGGTGTCTAAACATGTTCCTGTTTTGATGCATGTACCTGGATCCGCGACCATCGTCTCCGCAGCAGGCCTTGCCATTTCCGATCCGCGCTCATCCGCGTTTATCAGATCTCCCGATCACCCGATCTCACTTTTTAGCTCTTGATGACGTCACATCGAGCCTTCCGTTCCATTTCGGGAAGAATTGCACGAACAAAGCGCGCTTCTTTGTTGTTGGTGGCCGCAGTGTGTTTTACCATCCAGTCGGTGCAGGGATTCACTCTTGAGCTAGCTGTGAAGTTGAACTTGCGCATGCTTTCCTTGGAACTTTGGGTCCACCGCTGAAACGAACCTTCACTCGCCGGCTTAAGCGGCACATCCTTGCCTTCTGCAAGTGCGGTCCTTCGCACCACCAGCAGTCTTGCCGGGCAGCGACTTCCAAACGCGCGGAAACGCGTTGACTATAGAGAAAGGAATGGAAGCAACAATGAAACGCATATTTCTCAGAACTTTGCTTTGGGCCACAGCCCTGTTAGCGCCGGCGCTTCTGGCCCCTCTCGCCTGGGGCCAGGCCGAGTTGGTGTGCGCGCCCATCTCAGACGCACAGAATACAACCGCTGGACCTGTCCGCCCTACAGATTGCCAGCCATACACGGGGGGTTATAACAGCCCGGCTATCTTCTTTGCGCCTCACCCTGATGACGAGACCCTGGCCATGGCCGGCCAAATCAGCCAGGCGCTGGCCGCTGGACGCACTGTGGTAGTGGAACTGATGACCCGCGGCAAAGCTTCGGGGGCGTTCTCCTATGTTTCGACTGAAACTAATCCTAACTCGCTTTTCGACCATACCCAGGATTGTGGAGGCGCAGATTTTACCCACTACGGCACTGGAGCTTACCCCGTCACTGACACCGAGGCGATGGGTCAGGCACGTGTCCGCGAGTTTTTGGACTCCATGCGCCGTTTGGGAGTACAGGCGGTGGTGATTCATGACTATCCGGATGGAGGTCTGGACGGGCAAAAGGTCACCGAGCGCATCCAGCAGTATTGGCAGACGCGTGGCATCCCCGAGATGGGCTTTTATGGCACTGCGGGAACTGAAGAAGCGTACACCACACACCCGGACCATATCGCCGTGCACGATGGCATTGTCAACAGCGGCGCTACTCCACGCACGCTTCTTTCCGTTTACGTCGCTTATTACAGCTGTGACGCCACTCAGCGCCACAGCTATGCCCAGCAGCATTGGGCACGCATTGCACCCCTTGATACGAGCGCATGCAATGCCAAGAAGAACGCTCTGCTTTCCTACCAGGTATGGAACCCGGCGGCGGGACGCTACGCCATAGGCTGGGTGCATAGCGCCAGCGCCTTGTTTGTGGCCTATTCCGCCAGTGGCGCCAACGAAGACTGCAATGAATATGTGACCCAGGAGGTCGGCGCGCAGCCGGGATCGAATGGCAATCCGCTTACCTACGCCAGCGCCCGCGACCAGTTTCTGGCCTGCTACGGAATTTCGCAGGCGCCCAACGTTTCCTCAAATTGCCGGGATATCAGCGATTTTAATGACAAGCAGATGTGCTATGGCCTCTCTGAGTATTCGCAGACCCCCTGCGTTTCCATGACCGACCGCAATATGCAACTGGCCTGCTACGGCATGGCATTCGCGCCCTACTACCCATCGAACTGCCGGGACATTACCGATCCGCAAATGAAGGCGTTCTGCTATGGCGTCTCCAGCGGCGGATCGTATCCAGCCCCCAATTGCAGCAGCGTGGCCGATGCCTCAACGCGCGCGTTGTGTCAGGGCATGTCCCTGCACAACGCCTCATACTGCTCCAGCATCGGCAACGCCAATGATCGTCTTTTCTGTTCCGGTGTTTCCAGCCACAACAGCAGCTATTGCGCCACCATCAGTTCCTGCCCAGATCCCAATGCGCAGGCGGCATGCAACAGCGGAGGAGGAACGTGGGATTGGAACAGCTGTTCCTGCTCTTCTCCGGCTTGCGATGCGAACCAGGCTTCGTCGTGCACCAGCCAGGGCGGCACATGGGACTCAAGCAGTTGTTCTTGCACATACGGAGGCGGGTGCGATCCCAACCAGGAAGCGTCATGCGTGAACTCCGGCGGCTCCTGGGATTCATCTTCCTGCAGTTGTTACAATCCCTGCTTCGACTATAGTACTGAGATCGCAATCCCTTGCCAGATGCAACAAGTCTCCTGGAAGTTGCGCTCCAGACCGAAGCTGCCTGGACTGAACCTGCTTATGTCCGGCGCGTGTCGGAAATTGTGAACGGCGGCGCGGGGAACCACGATCGATGAAATATCATGCTTCTGGATATGCTTACATCCGGAAGAAGCTCGATTCATGGTCTGGGCCTTTTCTCTGATTCCCCAATTGTGTCGCGAAGAAAGATCGGTGAATACACAGGCGAACGTATATCTGTCCGCGAGGCGAGAAGGCGCGCAAAAACGCGGCGGCAGATTGCCATTATTGAAGTGGACGATCGCGTCGCCATTGACGAGTCTGTGAACGGAGGCCCGTTTCGCTTTATCAACCACTCCTGCGGGCCCAATGTATTCATTCGCATCGCGTACGGACGCGCCGAGTTCTACGCCCTGCGCAACATCCCCGTAGGAGAGGAATTGACCTGTGATTACGGCGCGTCTCACCACAATGGCAAGCTTCCGTGCCGCTGTGGCGCTCCGAAGTGCCGGAAATTTATCTGACGTCCCTGGCTTTCCCTTCCGGGTACAATCTTTTCATGCCGATCCCTTTTGCCGACTATGCCGCCCGCGTGCAGCAGCACCTGGAGCGCGACTGGGGAATTCCCATCGTCACGCGCGACATTCCCGATCCTCTCACCGGTGACCTCGACGGCGCCGAGATCGACGTGGACTACGCCATCACGCCGGAGCAGCGCCTCTTCCTGCTGGGCCACTTGTTTGGCCATACCGTGCAATGGAACGTGAATGAGAGCGCGTTTGACCTGGGGCGGCAGTACAAGCCTCCGGTGGATGAGGCGCTTTTTCCCGCAGTGCTGGCCTATGAAGGCGAGGCCGCGCGCTACGGGCTGCAAATGCTCCACCAGATCGGCATCGCGGAAGTGGACCAGTGGTTTTCCAATTACACGGCCGCCGACCAGGGCTACCTGCTGCACTTCTATCGCACGGGCGACAAAGGCGAGTTCAAAAACTTCTGGCGTGAAGGTGCGCCGCTGATCGAGCCCAAGCCGATTCCTGACTTCAAGCCGAAGAAGCGCGTCTTCAGAATGGACGCCGGCGTGGTGATCTAGAGGAGCGCTACTCCGCAGAGCTTCGCAGCCCGCTCGCGCTACTGGTGCGTGAAGCTATAGAGAAACCAGATGATGATTCCGCAAAGGCGATCAAGAGAGTGGTATCTGTCGTTGGCGTTCGTGCCTCTTGTGGTTAATCTGGCTTTTTCGTCCCCGGCAGGTCCGGCGGCGGATAATACACTTTGCTGCCGCCGATCTTGTCCACTTCTTCCTTGAAGCTGGTGCCGTAGTCGCGCTTGGCGTCAGAGAGCGCCCATGCCTGGCGCTTGTAATTCCAGCTCTTCGGATTCAGACGTTGCGCTTCTTTAAAATGCGGAATCGCCTCTGGCTGATGGCCGGATTTGTAGAGCTGTTCGCCCAGGCCAAACTCCGCGGTAGCCAGCGCGATGTTGGGGTCTTGCACGGCAACTTTTTCCCGCAGATGGTCTTCGCTCATCACGTAGGCGCTCTTGTCGCCTTTCTCAACCCAGTCTTTGAGCGCGTTGAGATACGGAGCGGAAGCAAGTCCGCTGAAATTCTTGAAGCGGTCGTCGACGAACGCAACTTCATTCGGGCGGACGATCTGTCCGTGCTCGTTGATCCACACGCCTGTAGGCACGTTGACCATGTTGTAAAGTCTGGAGACGAGGTGTTTCTCGTCGATGAGCACGGTGTAAGTCAGCGGCCCGATCTTCTTTGCCGTCTCGATGGTCTCTTTGGGCAGATCGGGTTTTGCTTCGAGATAGTTGAGCGGATCGATCCACGGGCCGGCATCTTTGGCTCCGCCGGTGTCCTGGGCCACGGAGACGATCTCAAAGTTTTTGTCTTTCAGTTGCTGATAGATTGCCTGCCAGCCTGGCAGGTCAAAGCGGCAGCCTCACCAGGAAGCCCATGTGACGAGCAAAACTTTCTTGCCGCGAAAATCAGAGAGCCGGTGCGGCTTGCCATGCAGGTCGGGCAGGGTGAAGTCGGGGGCCTGCAGCGAGCCAAGCATCTGGCGCTGGTCTGAGCGCAGTCCGAAATACCATGTGGAGAGCGCGGCATCATGCGCCACCGGCTGACGTACAAGCTGGGCAAATGCTGTCAGGTTGAACCAGGCCAGGCGCGCATCTTTTTGCAGGAACTCCTGCTGCCTGGCCTTGGGCAGAGGGAAGCAGAGTTCGTCGCGACAGACGCCCTGCGGCTTTTCTTCAAAACGTGTTGCGTGCTTGAGGTCGGCGGTGGTGATCCAGAGCTGATCGGCGTCTACGCGGGCCGAGCCGACGCCGGTGGCAACGTCGTCATAACAATGGTGGCGTGAAGTTCTTTGGCCTTGGAAACCCCGGCGGTCGCGGGGAGAGAGGCGAGCAGAAGAATCAGGAGCACGCCGGAAGGAATACTTGCTTTCATGACTGGTCTCCATTTGTCGTTGGCTTCATATCGTTTGATTCGTGTTTATTCGCGTGTATTCGTGGCCCACTCGGTTTTGTTGCGATAGGGATCGCTCCCCTTCTGCACGTTCATGGTTCGGGATTCCGGCGAAAGCTGCATCGGTTTCAACCCCAAATCTTCGAGCAGCGCGGCGTCTTCGTCGGGCGCCGGGTTCGGCGTGGTCAAGAGCCGTTCACCGGTAAAAATGGAATTCGCACCGGCAAGGAAGCACAGCAGTATGGCTTCCCGCGACATCTGTTTGCGTCCAGCGGCCAGGCGCACCATCGAGCGCGGCATCAGGACGCGGGCGCAGGCGATGGTCCGGACCATCATTAAAGGATCGAGATCGGGCGAGTCCGCCAGCGGCGTGCCCGGAGCGCGGACCAGCATATTGATGGGGACACTCTCGGGGTGAGGGTCGAGCGTGGCAAGCTGATGCAGCAGGCCGATGCGGTCGTCTTCGGATTCACCCATCCCGAGGATTCCGCCGCAGCAAACGGTGATGCCGGCGTTACGCACGGCGGCAATCGTGTCCAGGCGCTCCTGATAGACGCGGGTGCTGATGATGTTCGAGTAAAACTCAGGCGAAGAATCCAGGTTGTGGTTGTAGGCGGTGAGCCCGGCATCTTTGAGTTGCACGGCCTGCGATTCGGTCAGCATGCCCAGGGTGCAACAGACTTCCATGCCCAGCGCGGCCACGGCGCGGACCGACTCCAGCACGGAATCAAACTCGCTGCCCTGTGGCGCCTGCCGCCAGGCGGCGCCCATACAGAAACGCGTGGCGCCATCGGCTTTGGCGTTCTGCGCGGCGGGCAGGATTTCAGCGCAATTCATGAGCGGCTGGCGGTCCACTCCGGTGGAGTAGCGCGCGCTTTGCGGACAATAAGCGCAATCCTCCGGACATCCACCGGTTTTGATGGAGAGCAGGCGGCACATCTGCACTTCATTGGCGGGATGAAATTCGCGATGCAAGTTTTGCGCTTGCAGAAGAAGGTCGAGCAGCGGCTGATGATAGATGGCGGCGATTTCCCGGCGCGTCCAATCCGTACGCATGGCTGCCAATTATAAATGCCGTTCTGCGCGGGCCGGGCAAAGTGTCTCAGGTTGCAGGAAGTGGCGACGAGGCCCTTGCCGCCGAAAGGCCGCTCAGTTTGTCTTTCCAGTGCAAGGGCCTTGGTTTCTTGGGCTTGCGCGAAGGTGAATTGCCAGGGAGCGGAGATGGGCAGCGTCAAAAGTAACCCTGATTATCGACCTCGGTAATCTGCTGGGTAACGGTGCCTGTTCGATAAAGTAGGTGTTTCTGCGGAGCTTCCCCTCCCGGCTGAGGCGTATGAAAAAGTTGCAGAGACAATTCGTTCTGTTGGGTACGTTGCTGGCGAGCGCGCTGGCCTGCGCCCAGTCTCTGCCTCGGCTGAATACGTTGAATAATATGACTCCGGCGGCAACGCTGGTTTCGCCGTCAATGATTAGGCCGATCACGCCCGCAAAGCCGCCTTGCGCCCGGCCCGCGGAAGCGTTCGATATCGACGATTACAGCGGCCCGCTCAGCCATCTGGTATCGCGCTTCTCGCAGAGGATTGAGAGCACTACGTGCACATTCCACGCCACAGAAGCGATCTTCGGCCCTGCGCGCTCACGGCCTCTGACAAGTTTCACATGTTCGTGGAGAGCACCGCCGATCCCATCAACTACCTGGGTGCGGCCTGGGACGCTGCCACTGCGCAGATCTACAGGGATGATCCCACCTACCGCCAGGGCGCGGCGGGCTATGGCAAACGATACGGCGCCGCCGTGACAGACAATGTCACTGGAGATTTCTTCGGCATCTTTCTTTACCCGTCTCTGTTCCGGCAAGACCCACGCTACTACCGGCTGGGGCAGGGACCAGCACAGGCCAGGCTTGGACATGCATTGGCGCATCGCTTTGTAACGCGCGGCGATTCAGGCAAGCGCATGCCCAATTATTCCGAGTGGTTCGGGACCGCGAGTTCCAAAGCGTTGAGCAATCTCTATCATCCGGGGAACCCGCGCGGATTCGGGCCCACCGCCAGCCGCGTCGGCTTCAGCGTCGCCAATGACATGGGGTGGGACGTGCTTAGAGAATTTTGGCCGGAAATTTCCCGCAAGTTTAGATTGCCGTTCCGCGCCCGCTAGTTTCCTGCCGCAGGCTTCGCCATCTTCTGTATCTCCTCAGGCGACACCGTGCTTCCCAGCACCTGGCGTAATGCCTCCTCCAGCACTTCATCTCTGCCGCTGCGGACTCCCGCGATGGTTGGTCTTACTTCGACGTCGGGAAGAATTCCGATGCGCTGTGTCGGCTTCTTGTCAGGATAAAACACGCCGATTCCGCTGATCATCGTGCTCAAGCCGCCGGGCAAAGCAAACGGTGAAACGTTGCCGTCAGCCCCGGCAGTTGTGCTGCCGACAACCATTGCCTTGGGTGACGCGCGAAACGCCATCGTGGTGTACTCCGCCTGACTCAGCGAAACTTCATCCACTAGAATCATCACCCGGCCGGTATAGTGTGGCTTTTCCGGCTTCAGGGACAAGGGCGGCGTCCAGTGGAATGCGCCTGGAGTCGAGAGATCGCCGACCGTAAATCGCACGAACTGGGTTTCATCTCCCACCAGTAGTGACCCCAGGGCAAAAACCATGAACTCGGAAGGATAGTTGCGAATATCGATAATGAGCGCTTTTGTGCCGGTGGCGGCTTCAACGTAGTGCGCCGCGTCGGCTGCCTTGACGCTTGATAATTTCAGGTACGCGACATCCTTGGACAGCAGGCGGAACGTCTCTCCCGGCAAGTCGTGGGTGCGGCCCTGGGCATTGCTTGGGATGGCCACGCGCTTCGGTTTCAGCGCCAGGTCTTCGTTGCCGCGGAGAACGCGAGCGCTTGACTCCCCGCACTTCCCGCGTGTCATGGACCCGCCGATGTCGCGAAACCGGGCCGCATCGTTGGATGCCGCGTAGTAGGGTGTCCAGGTCTCAACCAGCTTTTTTACAGGCACGCCGTCAATCTCAGTGATCACATCGCCAAGGGCCAGCCCGGAGTCTTTGGCCGCTTCCGGAAGGATGAACCGTGTTACCACGGCCCGGTTCTCCACAAATCGCAATGTCACCGGAAACTGGCACGCGCCCGTGGGAGGCCGCACGTCGAGAGAGCTCCACAAATTAGCGTGGGTATCATGGGCCCGGGCGATCAGGGCCATCAGTTCTCGTTTGTATTCATCAGAGGTCTTTGCCAGGGCGATTCGGGGAATGAATTCTGCCAGAACTTTGCCCCAGTCTTCTCCCAGCACGTTCCGGTTAGGGGACCAGTATTGAATGATGTTCCAGAAGCGGTAAAGAGCAAGAAGCTGAAACCCGTTATCGGGGAACTTGATGCTCGAGTACGATAACTCGTGCTGGAATGAAGGATTTTTTACGTTGGGTGCCAGCGCAACATAAAACTGTGTAGCATCCACGGGCCGGTTCGCGTAGATTGCGCGCAGGCTCTTGCTCAGATCGGTCCCCAGCACGGCCTCGTCTTCAAGCCAGCTTACGTCCGGGCGCAGGTGGAGGTCCTTTTCATCCAGACCGGCGCAGGGATGGCAGGGAGCCACAGTACCCAGGCCCGCGATCCACTTGAGCATGGCCGCATTCGCGGCCGCATGATCTTGGGCCTGAAGAATTGCCGGCAGAATGCGAAAAAGTTCGTAGTCCCAATGGAGCTTCCCGGAGAGCACGCGCGGGTGATGATATTTCAGAAAGCCCCAAACCTGCCCCAGCGTTGCCAGATTTTCAATCTGAGCTTTGCTCAGGCTATCGAGCGAGACGCCGGATCCCTCGTCGAACTTATTATCTAGTTCCAGGACCGTTTTCTGGCGCTCCAGCTTGGGTGCGTCTGGTATGGGCTTGCCGTCCACCAGCAGTTGTAAGTCGTCGACCCATACCTTTCCGCTACCGACCAGTAGAACACCAAAAAAAAGCTGCCTTGCATCCGGGTGGACCGGCAAGGTGATGGAATATTCCGTCCAATCCGTGGTTCCCTTCAGCTGGCGCGCTCGCATGTTATCGAACGCCAAGCCGGAGGACTCTCCGTCCTCGCGCAGCCACAAGCCCGTAAAGTCGCTCACCGCTTCCGTGCGCAGGAAGCCACGCAATTCAATTGTCTTACCGGCAAAGTCCATGGCGATGGCCCGGTGCAAGGTGGAGAACGCTCCGGAAGCATCGGCTTTGCGCTCAAGACGTGCCGCCCAATGGCCGCCGTGGACAATCTTGTCATCGGCAAAAACCGTTCCTTCAGGATTGCCTGTCCAGCCCGCTGGGGCCGCGACCGCTTGCTGATCTTCAAAATTCAAGGCTTGCGGGAGCGCAGCCACATCAGTCAACTTTGAATTACGCACGTCTTGCGCCGCCGAAGGCAGAGTCAGCGCCGTAGCTATGGCAAGAACTAGAAAGCTTCGCATCGGCACATGATAGCTGACGCCGGGCCTGGCGAGAATTGCTAACTTGTCGTTAAAGTTCCAGAATGGCAGGATCCCGCGTTGGGTGGAGCAGACATTAATGGAGCGCGGAGAATCAGTAGCGAGAATGAGTTCCGGAATTGCTGTCCAGTGCGGGACATTTATGCCTGCGTATTCGGCGCACACAAAAAGCCGGCAGACTTGCAAAGCCTGCCGGCTGGATAACCTGCAAAAGAAAATCTAGAAGCTGAACTTCGCCGCCAGTTGGAACTGGCGCGAGTTGAAGGCCGTTCTGGGCGCGCCCACGGCGCCGCTGGGTCCGGAGATGCCATCGCCAAAGTGTGTTGCCACGGCTCCGGGAATAAAGTCCGGCGCTCCGTAGACGGAAAAGACCTCGTCAATGTTGGTGTGGTTCAAAAGGTTAAAGGCGTCAACGGAGAGGTTCAGCAGTTTCCGTTCGCCCAGGTGTAGAGCGCGCGACAGGCGCAGGTCCACGGTCTGGAGATTGTCGCCGCGATAGCTGTTGCGCGGAGAATTCCCCACTCGGTCCGTCACCGGGTTGCCGTCATTGTTCGCGTCAAAGCCCACAAACAAGGTAAACGGCCGCGCCGATTGCATGGTGATAATGCTGCTCAATTGGAAGTTGCGCAGGAAGGTATTCTGGGGCGCTTCGGCCACAAAGTTGGCCACAAAACGATGGCGCGCGTCCTGGTTTGAGTTGGCCCGCTCCAGGTTGCGTTGCGCGTTCGATTGCGGCGTGCTGACGAAGGTCACAAAAGTTCCGTCGTCCAGCGTGTGGGAGAGCGTGTAATTCGCGTTCAGTTGGAAATACTTGCCGGCCTTCTCAATCACCTGCAACGTCAGTCCGTGATAGGCAGAGTTGCCGGTGGAATCGGTGAAGTAAAAGATCCCGTTCGTTCCCGGCGAGCCTGCCGGCGGCGCGGGAATGTTGGGATCGCGGATGGCAAAAGCGTAAATGTCCTTGCCGGTGCTGGCTTGTACGCCAACCGGCGGGCCTACGTTGAGGTCAATGGGCCGGACCAGTTTGTGACCGGCCACAAACATGTATCCGGCGCTGATGGTAAGCCCCTTGCCGATCGTGCGGTCGATCTCCAGGTTGGTTTGCTCCGTGTACGGTGAGCGCAGGTTGCGGTCGACGGCGGTCCCACCCTGGAAGAACGGCGAATTCAGTGGGAATGATCCGTTGTTGATCAGGTTCTCAAAGGCCGACGTCAGCAGCGGCGGCGGCACCGTGCCCGGCGGCAACGGCAACGGCGGAACAACCGGACAGGTTGGCGGTCCAAACACGCAGGGTGTAGGCAGGAACATGCTGCTAAGAATGTAAGTTCCCGTGGTCTGGTTTCTGGCAGTCGGCAGCCCGGCGATCACCGGCGGGCGCTGTGGCGCCGGCACAAAGAAGAACGTGAGACTGTACTTGTCATTAAAGATGCCATAGCCCGCGCGGATCACTGTCTTCGAGTCCGGCGCATAAGCCAGGCCAACGCGCGGCTGGAAGTTGTTGTGGTCGCCGTTGACAAAGAAGTCGAGCCCAGCCTCAACGTCATAGCGCAACCCGTAGTTCACCGTAAGTTTGGGTGTCACGCGGAACTGGTCCTGAGCAAAGAACCCGAAATAGCTGTGGTTCACGTTCACAAAGAAATTCGATGCTTGCGAAGACAGAAAAGCCTGGTCCCATGTGGTGGGGACCGAGGGTGAAGCCGCGGCGGTATTGATCGGGCCGGGACCAATGGGCGCGCCCCAGAAGAAAGCCGCCAGGCACGGAGCAACCAACCCGATCAGCGGTGCAGGACACGGCGCCGATCCCCAATTCGCTTTGCCGGAAACCAGCAGATCACCCAGGCTGGGGAAGATAATGCGCGCCGGAGTGAATCCGGGCCAGATCACGAAGTTGCGCACGTAGTTGGCGTCGAATCCAAACTTGACGTAGTGCTTGCCGCGCACCACGGAGAACGTATCTGATCCCTGAATGCGGGTTTCGTTGTAGCGGTCAAACGCGCCGAAGTTGTGGCCGAAAAGGAGCAGGTTTGGTACATCCAGGTTAGGCTGGCCGGTGACGCCGGCAAAGCCGTAGTTGCGCCGCGCCCATTGGAACAGCGCGGAGTTCACCGTGTTCTCACTCAGCGTGGTGGTCAGGGTGCCAACAAGGTCCTGGTCGCGCAGTGAGCCGTTGCGTCCGCTGCTCGGCGCTCCCACGCCGCCACCGTCCAGTGTTTCGCCTACCAGCATGTTCAGGTTGGTGGCGTCCTGAATGGAGTAACGCGCGGAAAGCCGGTTGCGGTCGCTCAACTGGTGGTCCAGCTTCATGAAGCCGTTATTTACATCGGCGGTTTTCAGCACGTTCAGGTTTTCCGGAGCAATGCCCAGACCCGCCTTGAGGGCGTTGATCGCCGCCAGATTGTTCACCAGCAGGCCGGGATACTGGGGCGACTGGGCGCGCCGCTGGCCTTCATAATTCAGGAAATAAAAAGTCTTGTCCTTATGCACGGGGCCGCCCAGGGTGGCGCCAAACTGGTTCTGCCGGAAAGTATCAAATCCCGGCTGGGTGAGCAGCGCGTTGGCGTTGAGCTTGTTGTTCATGAAGTATTCGTAGACCGAGCCGTGTACGTCGTTGGTCCCGGATTTGGTCACGATGTTCACGATTCCGCCCAGCGCGCGCCCGTATTCCGCGGCAAAGCTATTGTTCACCACGCGGAATTCACTCACCGCCTCCTGCGAGGGAGTGGCCCTCTGCGATCCGGTTGCGGTATTGATGTTGTCTGCTCCGTCCACTGTTACGCTGTTGTTGAGGTCGCGCTGGCCGCCAAAGGAAATGCGCGTGACCGAGGGATCGGTAAACGTGGATTGCAGGCCGATTCGTCCTGTGGTAACGCCGGGGCTCAGCAGCGCGAAATCCGTGAACAGCCGTCCCGCGATGGGCAGCGCCTGGATCTGCTGCGTCTCCACCACCTGGCTCACTTCCGTGCGCGTCGGCTCAATCACCGGCGCTTCCGTGTTGACCGTGATTTCCTGCGTGGTGCCGGCGACTTTCAGGTTCACGTCAATCGTTGCCACCTGGGCCACACGCAACACGATTCCGGTCTGCGCGTACTTGGCAAAGCCCTGTGACTCCGTTGTCAGTTCGTAATTCCCCGGCGGAATGTTGGTCAGAATGTAAAAACCCACGCTGTTGGACGTGGTTTTGTAGGCCTGATTGGTATCGACGTTGCGGAGCGTGATGGCGGCTTTCACCACCATGCTTCCTGTCTGGTCGCGGACGGAACCGTTGAGTTGGGCCTCTGCGGCGCTGACCTGCGCGAACGCCGCATTGCAGGAGAGAAAAAGAACAAGAGCGAACATGACAAATGCGGGACAACGTTTCATATTTCCTCCAGCGGGGAATGAAGTCTTACGAACGTTCGTTCGAATAGGTTGGATCAAAAACCCCAGTCCGAACGATCCGGGGCATCCATCCCTGAGCGGGCCATTGTCTTACATGGAAAACAAATGTCAAGGATTTAATTTCGATATCAAAGTAATTTCTTAGAAGGCGAGACAAGCGAAAATGAGGGCTATACAAAAAGCGGGAACTGCTGCACGATTCGCCGCACGTCCCCGCTGTATGTTTAGTTTGCTGAAGGCTTCTCGGCGCGATCGATGACCAGAACCGGCAGTGGAACGGTTTGCTGTTCCACTCTCAGGCCAAGCTGCTCCTCCATCGCCGTCAAGAGGGCAGTGTTCATCGCACCCACCGAGTGCACATGCACAGTGGTTTCCTTGCCGCCGATGACCTCCTTGTGGTCCGTACTTCCACCTTCAGGCGTCACCTTGAACGTGAAATCATAGTCGCCCGTGAGCCCTGTTCTGTCCAGAACAGGTTGGTTCAAGTGCATGGCCATGCGGTCCGCTACGAACGCAATGGGCATGGCTTGTACGGTTAATTGATTAGAGCTCATCTCAAACTTATGCGGCCCTGCCGGTTGTCCATCCAGGCCCTTAATGCCGTTGGGGTAAGTGTCTCCGGGTTTTGCCGGCTGAATTTTAGGGCCGTTTTTCGCAATCACCAGCACATACGCCGGCAGCAGCTTGCTCTCGTGGTGCAGCGCCACTTTGAACTGGTCCGCCAGCAAAGCCTGAAACATGCGTTGTACTTCAATCTTCTGTTGCTCCGGGCTAAGATTCTTCAGCTCAGCAACAACCGAACTGTCTAACTTTGCTTCGAGATTGAACCGCGCCGTGGCAAGCCACTCTGGCCCGCCCGAGATCTGATTGTCCTGGACTCCATAGGCCAGCTTTATGAGTTCATGTAAAGTCTGGTTCTTCGCCATGAGGCTGTCAGGCGTGTACCTTATCCTGGCCTGAACAATTCCATTTCCGGCGTCAGCAGGTGTGATCGAAACGTTTTGATAGCCATGGGTAAAAGCGGAGGCGTTTTGCGCCGAACTCGCAAATGATTGCGCCCTGCTTTGCACGGATTTTGCCAGGCCGAACGTGATCGGCAGGACGATAGACAGCACTGCGGCCGCGCTGAGTAAAAGCTTTCGGCTGAAATCCAGTTTGCGTTGAACACTCTTGGTCATGATATTCACTATCCTTTTCTTTAGATCGGCTCCCGTAACTCCCGATACGCAAGCCAGCGGAGACCCCACACAAAACTCACAAATCTTCAAAATGCTTTCGGCATAAACCTGCCGTTCGCTGCCCGATTCCAGCACTTCTTCATCGCACGCGCGCTCGCGCTCTTCCACCAGCCGCGCTCCCAGCCACCACACCAGCGGATGGAACCAGAAAATAGCTTCAACCACCATGTGGACCGTCGCGGCCAGATTGTCATGGCGGCGCACGTGCCAAACCTCATGCGCCAGAATGGCGTCGAGATGCGCATCTTCCAGGCGATCGGAGATTCCTGCCGGCCATATCAGCATCGGGCGGACTATCCCCAAAATCCCTGGTTCAAGCGAAGCCGGTGACATGAATATCTCGATCTTCTTCCGGATTCCTCCAGGGTGCGCTAGCCTGCGCAATGCTTCCACTTCGCGTCCTTCCCGCAATGGCGCCGCGTGTTTGATGGCCGCTGAAATTTTCCGGTAGCGCATCAACCACACAAAAAGCACTACAACGAACCCGCATAGCCATGCGGCGGCCAGAATGGCCGGGAGAAGATTCATCGGGTTCAAAAAAAATGTCGCAGGCGCGGGTTGAGCAAAGGGCTGGCTGATTTCGTCCATCACAAAATAGAAACCGGCATTTGCTCCCGCCGGACTGTGCGGCCACGAAAGCCGGCTGCCCATTCCGATCAGCAATGAAAAGGGGACCAGAAATTTCACCGAGGCTGCCAGCCACAGCCAATAGCGGGCCCGCGCGTGGTTTTTGCGCAAAATCAATGTCAGTAGTCCGGCTACAACGGCGAAGACCGTGGACTGCCATAAATGATTGCCCAGCGCCGGCGCCATGGCCGGCCATATGGAGGACAAATAATCCGTCATTTCGTTTTGTCCTTTCTCTCCAGTTTGCGCAGGATTTTCTCGGCTTCCTTCACGTCCTGCAGCGTGAGTTTGCCCGATTCAATCAGGTGGGCCATCACGGGTTGCGTGCGTCCGCCGAACAACGTCAGCAGATCGTCGATCAACCGCCGCTGCGCCGCATTGCGCGAGACCGCGGCCTCGAAAACATGAAAGTTGCCGACCTTCCGGACGCGCCGTACGGCCTTCTTTCCTTCCAGGCGATACACCATGGTTTGGATCGTGGTGTAGGCCGGCCTGTCTTTTTCAGGAAAAGATTCTTGAATTTCGCGGATAGAGGCGTTGCCCCGCGTCCACAGCGCTTCCATGATCTGAAGTTCCAGTTTTGTCAGTTTTGGCAAGGTCATAAAAAGGAGTGTTACTACGTACGTATGCAATACTACTACATATGTATGTTTTGTCAAGAAAAAATATGATCGTTGGAGCGCAGCGACAGTATTACTGTGCGGGTGCCGGAGTGTTGACGGCCACCAGCGTTGGCTCGTCATAGAACTGTATGCGCAGCGTTACCTGCTTGCGCCTGTCAAAGGCCGCCTGGGCCACGGGATAAGAGAAGATCGCTACGCCGCTGAAAGTTCCTTTCGCGGGGATCTTCAGCTCTTCTTTCAGCCAGTCCGCACGTGCTGCTTCCAGCGGCGGAAAAGCTTCCATGTATCGCGGGGCATCTACTCCGGGGGCGGCGTTATCGCTGTACTTCTTGCCATCAGGGGTTTCCACCTCAGCGCTGATGTTTTTTATCCAGAGCGGTTTGTCAATCTGGTTATCAAGCTTTACCTGGATGGCGACCATGGTATTGCCCTGCTGGTCCGCCGAAACCACTTTGGTGATGGCCATGGCAGCGCTGGGCTTGGTCCGGTTGGACAACACCACCACGGATACGAAGATCGCCACGAGCGCGCCAGCCACCAGCAGCGGCACAATGGGAGGCAGGGTCCACTTGGCGCTGTCCATTTCTTCCGTTAAGGGAATATGTCCCGCGTCAGGCTGGCTGGGTGCTTGCGGTTTGGCCGATGGTGTAGCGTTGGGCTGGCCGCTCGGTGGTGCGGGCTTGGTGTCGTCAGGCATAAGTCGCTCCGCAAACAGAATACTCTTGTGAGATGCTGAAATCACGGCCAGGATGCTTTCCCTGGCAATGTGCAGGTGCTGGTTGCGCAGCCCAGCGGGCGTCGTGAAAAAGGAGAGACGAACCCAGCAACCGTTTTAGTGGCCCGGCAGACCTGGCGTCGTCTGGATGAGCGTTGTCACCAGAACTGGCACAGATGCGCCTACCCAAACCGCCTTGAATTCGCTCTCAGGTTTCCATGCCACGGAAAACACGCCCGACGATCCGACAAAGAGGATGAGAAAACCCAGATAAAGGGGCCAGTTGAGATGGGGAAAGGGGTCTCCCGCGGCTGCGATTTTGAAAAATCTTAGAATTTCAGGAAGGAGTGAACCGAAAGCACCCCACCAGAAGCACGCTTGCTTTGTCATAGTCTATTTGTTCGTGAGGAACTCTATCAGACTCTTGACTTCCTTGGGGCCGAACAGCAATGTGAGTTGGAGGATCGCCCAGGTTACAAAGGGAATGGCCAGAAAGCGCCGATCTGACACCAAGGTGAGGAAATTCTGCCATCCGGTAGAACCCCTGGCGGGCTTCAAGGTACCACCGCTCATTGAGTTTGTCTGCATAACGTTCTTTCCCGATTATAGTTCGATGATGCAGTTTTTTCCATTCAATTCAGCTCCGCCAGCACCGGCCTGCCTCGCCTCACGATCTTTGCGAACTCCGCCACAGGCAGCGTGTTGAGCACGTCCTGCCGCGTGAGCCAGGCGCGGCGGAGTTGCAAAACGCCGTAACGGATCTTCTCCATGTGTGACGTGTGGTGCGCGTCAGTATTCACAATGAATTTCACGCCCTTGGCTTTCGCCATACGCAGATGCTGGTCACGCAGGTCAAGCCGCTCCGGGTAGGCATTGTGCTCCATGGCCACGCCTGCTTTAGCGGCTGCGGTGAACACCTTGTCATAATCAAAGCTGAAGCCCGCGCGGTGCAGTAGCCTGCGTCCCGTAGGATGCCCCATCACTGACGTGTTGGTGTTCGCAATCGCGCGCAGCAGGCGCTCGGTCATCTGCGCGGCGTCCTGGTCCAAATGCGAGTGTACGCTCGCGATCACCACGTCCATCTGTTCGAGCACGGAATCGGAAAGATCAAGTTCTCCGTCAGCCAGTATGTCGACCTCGATCCCGGCAAGGATGGTGATTCCCGGCGTTTGCCTGGCAGCCGCGCGGATCTTCTTTATATGCGCTTCCGCCCGCTTGTCGTCCAGACCATTGGCGAAAGCCAGGTTTTTGGAGTGGTCTGTGATGGCCATGTATTTGTAGCCACGCTCGCGGGCGGCCTCCGCCATCTCCTCGATCGTGCACTTGCCGTCGGTTTCCACCGTGTGCATGTGGACGTCGCCCTGAATGTCGGCCTGGGTAATCAGGTCGGGAAGTTTATCTTCCGCCGCGGCCTGGATCTCGCCGCTGTCTTCGCGCAGCTCCGGCGGAATGAATTTCAAACCGAGTTTCTTATAGATCTCTTCTTCGGTCTTTCCGGCCACGCGCTTGTTGTCCTCCATGCGCACCAGGCCATATTCGTTCAACGTGTAGCCCTGTTTGAGCGCGCGCTGGCGCAACTGGACGTTATGGTTCTTGGAGCCGGTGAAGTATTGCAGCGCTGCGCCAAAGGAATCGGGCGGGAGCAGGCGCACATCCACCTGCATGCCGCTGCGCAGTTTGAAGCTTACTTTGTTTTCGCCCCTGGCCAGCACCTCCAGAATTCCCGGGAAGCTGAGGATGCGCTCGATGACTTTATTGCGCTGCGGCTCGCTGTCACAGCATTTGCCCGTCACCAGCAGATCAAGGTCGCCCACGGTCTCTCGTCCTCGCCGCAGCGATCCCGCGGGCGTGACCTTTTCCACGCCGGGAAGGCCCTGGAGCAGTTCTGTCATTTTGCGCGCAATATCGTCGGCAATGTCGAGAAGAAAGCGTCCGGTGAGCTGGCGGTAGCTCTCGATGGCTTTCAATATCTTCTGTTCTGACTTTTCGCTCAATCGCGGAAGCGTGCGCAGCTTGCCTTCGCTCGCCAGCTTGGCGACGCCGTCCACGTCGCACACCTTGAAGGCGTCCCAGATCAGCGCGATCGTCTTGGGCCCGAGACCGGAAATCTTCAGCAACTGGAGCATCGAGGGATGGAACTTCTTCAACATCTCTTCATGCACCGCAAGCTTTCCGCCAGTCATCAGCTCGCGGATATTCCCGGCCATTCCCTTGCCGATGCCAGGGATGGCCAGCAGCGCCTTTTCGTCCTGGTAGATTTCTGAAACTTGCTGCGGCCAGCCTTCCAGGGCTTCCGCCGCGCGCTCGTAAGAGCGGATGCGAAATCCGTCTTCCGACGCCACCTTCATCAGGTCGGCGGTCTCATAAAAAATTGTGGCGATGGCTTTGTTGTCCATGGGCTGCCGGTAATTCTAAATGTTAAGTAAAACCTTTGAAACATAGAGGAACGGAGGAACAGAGGAAATTAGGTAATCGAGTAAATTTGGTATTTGGCCCCTCCTTTCCTCAGTGCTTTCAAGGATTTGGGTTTATCTTCCGCGCAACCGCAAGGCAACTCCAACTCGGCTTCCGGGTTATAAAATTGGGTTATAGAATTGGAAAAGAACTCTGCACGCAGGTATCAGGGCTCATCTTATGGCGCGGTTCATCAAACGCATCTCTCTTCTGGCAGCGCTGGTCATTGCGTTGGCCTGTACCCACACGTGGCCGCAGCAGAACCCCAAACGGCTCATCATGAAAGATGGCTCGTATCAGTCAGCCGCCAAGTGGGAGGTCATAGGCGAGCGTGTGCGCTATTACAGCGCAGAACGTTATGACTGGGAAGAGCTCCCCAAGGATATGGTGGACTGGCCGGCCACGGACAAGTACAACCATGAGCGCGAAGGCCAGCGCGACGAGACCATCAAGGAGATTGCCAAGGCAGACGAAGCCGACGAGCGCGAAGCCCCGCTCATTGTCCCCGGCCTTCGCCTGCCCAACACCGGCGGTGTCTTCCTGCTCGATTCTTTCAATAACCAGCCACAACTGGTGGAACTGCTCCAGAACGGAGGCGAACTCAACAAGCACACCGGACGCAACATACTCCGCGCCGCCATCAATCCGCTGGCCCTATCTTCCGCGCAGACCATCGAACTCAAAGGCGAGCATGCGCGTGTGCAGGCGCACGTGGGGCAGCCGGCCATCTTTCTGAATGTCGATACAGGCGACAATTCCCAGCCGGCCTTCACACAAAAAGCTTCCGACAAAGACCAGCCCTCCAACCATTACGGAATCGTGCGCGTGGAGAACAAGAAAGACCTGCGCATTGTGGGCAAACTGAACGTGGCCATGTACGGTAAGGTCAGCCAGAAGGAAAGCTGGGTCCCCGTGACCGCGACGCCTGTGGGTGACTGGGTGAAGCTTACTCCTTCGGAACCGCTGCCGCCGGGCGAATATGCCGTGGTGGAATTGCTCGATAAGAAGCAGATCAACCTTTTTGTGTGGGACTTCGGCGTGAATCCAACGGCGCCCGGCAACGCCAGCGCATGGTCGCCGCGACCGGCTGACAAGAGCAGCACAGGAACGAATCCGGTCCCCGTGCTGGAGAAGAGGCCGAAGTAGCTTCTTTGAAATCCCAAGTCCTGCGAAGCTTTTTCCAAAGTCCCGACCCTGAGCTTGCCGAAGGGGAGGG
>JBGPZS010000035.1:0-14650 GCA_041493865.1 Terriglobia bacterium | reverse complement strand
GTTTCAGCGCGGCGCGGCTTCAGACGCGTTTGACGGCGCTTTCAGCTTCCCCGACCAGACGCTGATGACCGGGCCTTCGCAAGCCTGCACGGCGCGGTAGGTAATCCCGATTCGGAACTCCCACCAGAAGCTTCATGCCACTCGAACCGAAAACATGCTCTTTGCCCCACCTAGACCTTGGTCAGCACTGCGCTGATGCGTGCGAGCATGTTTGAGTTGCCTTTGAATGCAAGTATGCAAATATTGTGTTCGATAGTATTTGGCGCGGCGGGAACACTTCTTTGTTGTGCTGAGGTAAAATGCTCAGCGCTTGCCTGCGGCCGATTCTTCGCGCCTCTATTCTGAGTGCGAGCAACTTCCGGAGCCCAGACGTTCTGAAGGTAGGTCCTTGTCAAGCTGACCCTCTCAGATTAGAAGGAGCAGTATCATGAACCGATTGTTGCGTATCTGTGGTGTGACGATCCTCGCAAGTTCTCTTAGTGTGCTCTCCGCTTATGGTCAGCATTCCGGCAAAGGCAATTCCAAGGACAAAGACGGAAACAATGAAGAAACAACCGTCAATAATTCAGGCCAACAAGTAGCTGTTGACGCTAACAGCGGCAAACTCCGCCAACCAACGGCTGCAGAAGTGCAACAGTTGACGGAATCCTTAACCATGAACGATTCGGTGGAAGGACTCACTCCTATAACTACTCCTGATGGCGGAATGATGGTTGACTTGCAAGGGCGTTTCCAGAGCGTAGCCATTGCCAAGAAGAACCCGGATGGCAGCATCGCCCAGGCCTGTGTTGAGAGTAAAAATCAGGCAGAAGACTTTTTGAAAAGCAAGCCCGCCGAGAAGAAGGATGCCGCTGCTGCCAAACAGGCCGCGCCTGCAGCACCGGTGAGCAAGAAGAGCAGCGCACCTGCCGAGCTGGAGGTGAAGTAAGCAATGAAGAAATCAACTGTTGTTTTACTTGCCCTCCTTCTTATCCTGGTGGTTCTCGCCCCCGCGAACCTGGCTTTTGCGGGCGCAAAAATCACGATCGTCAACAACAACGCTCCCGGCGTGGGATTCAACGATCCTTCCCCGCGCGCGCCTCTTGGCGGGAACGCTGGGACTACGCTCGGACAGCAGCGTCTGAACGCGTTTCAGTTCGCCGCCAATATCTGGGGATCGACCATCGACAGCCCGGTGGAAATCAAAATACGGGCCGCCTTTGTTCCCTTAACCTGCACCCCAACCGCTGCCGTGCTCGGATCTGCGGGCACAACGGAAATCTTCAGCAACTTTGGAAGCGTGGGGTTCTTTCCGGGCGCGCAATTTCCAGCCACCTGGTACCACTTCGCGCTGGCAGACAAGCTCGCGGGAGCGGAACTCGATCCTGTGACCCCGCATATTTCCGCGAATTTCAATAATTCGATTGGCGTGGTGCCGACCTGCCTCACGGGGTCGGATTGGTATTACGGGTTCGACAATAATCACGGCCCGGGCAACATTGACCTGGTAACCGTGCTCCTCCACGAATTTGCCCACGGCCTGGGCTTTTCCCAGTTCGCCAGCGTTACCAGTGGCGCTCAGATCCAGAATCAGACTGACATCTTCGGGCGCCAGATCATTGACAATACAACAGGCAAAACCTGGGACATCATGACCAACGTGGAACGCCGCGCTTCGGCCATCAATCCCCGCAACGTGGCCTGGACCGGCAATACGGTAACCAATGCCGTACCAGCGGTCCTGGCGAAAGGCTTCCCGCTGTTGAGAGTCACTTCGCCGGCGGCGATCGCTGGCGATTTCCAGGTCGGGTTGGCTACGTTTGGTGGCGTTCTAACATCTCCCGGGATTAGCGGAAGCGTGGTTCAGGCCACCGATGCCGCCAATGCCGCGGGCCCCACCACGACGGATGGATGCACCGCCATCACCAATGCCGCTCAAGTGACGGGCAAGATTGCGTTGGTGGATCGCGGCACATGCGGATTCATCGTGAAGGCACTGAACGCTCAAATTGCCGGCGCGATTGCCGTTCTCATCGCCGATAACGTTGCCGGGTCGCCTCCTGCCGGTTTGGGCGGCACCGATCCCACAATCACCATTCCAGCGGTGCGCATCTCGCTCAGCGATGGGAACCTGATCAAGGCGCAACTCGGCACGGGCGTTAACGTAACGCTCGGCAACGACTTGACCAGATTTGCCGGAGCGGATGGCCGCGCAAGGGGACTTCTCTATACCCCGAACCCGGTCCAGCCGGGTTCAACGATATCCCACTGGGACACCATCGAAACGCCGAACCAACTGATGGAGCCGGCAATCAATGTGGACCTGACGCACAGCGTGAAACCGCCGGAGGACCTCACACTGTCGTTATTGCGAGACCTTGGCTGGTTTGCAGACGAAGATAATGACGCTATTACCGACGATGCCGACCAGTGCCACGGCACCGATCTTACTGCGGCAACGGTGGTGATCAAGGGGATAGACTCGGGCGTGCCGAACCCGCTCTTTAGCACCGGCTGTACCATTAAGGATCTGGTGAACAAGTGCGCCGCAGCCAACCCGAAGGATTCCCGGTTCAGGCACTGCGTCAACGACCTGACCAAACAACTGCGTAACGATGGCATCATCACGCAAGAGCAACGCAATGCCATTCGCAAGGCCGCCAACGGAGGAAAAGACGACGACGACGACGACTAAGTAGAACCAGGGCTTTGCATTTTCCAAACGGCGTCCCACAAGGACGCCGTTGGTTTTCGTGGAGATAGTGTGTCCAGTATCTTGCCGGAAGAAAGCCCATAAATTCTTGTTGGTTCGGTCGATTTGATTGTGTCTGGTGCGACGTATAGTCAGATCGGAACAAAGGAGGACGGTTCAATGCAATATCTCTTGTTGATTTACCACGACGAGGAGCAGTGGGAGGCGCTGACCGAGCCTGAAAAGCAAAAGCTTTATGGAGGCTATCGGGGGCTGAGAGAGGACTTGGAAAAGAAGGACAAATTCAAAGGCGGACACCAGCTGCAATCCACCTCCACAGCCACTACTGTCCGCCTGCGCAATGGCAACAAGTCGGTGACCGATGGTCCGTTTGCCGAAACCAAAGAGCAATTGGGCGGTTACATTCTGGTCGAAGCCGAGGACCAGGACGATGTACTGGCCATCGCCGCGCGTATTCCATCAGCGGAAACCGGCTCGATTGAAGTGCGGCCAGTGATGCCTAAGTGACGATGAGCGCGGTCCCCCGGGATGGTAACTTGCTGCGGTCACAGAACTTACGCAGCCAGTTGCGATCCCGCGGGGGAGGGACCGTCGCTTTTGAGCGTGGGGCTCTCCCTTGGAGGAAACGGGAGTTACTATGTGTGGAGAGAACGGGCGGAAGCGGAAAGCTTGCAAAAAAAATCGCCCTGGTCTTTATTATTTGTCGATTTTGCCCGTCTGACGCGACTTATAGGCAGAAACAAAAAACAAAAAGGAGATTCTCTCAAATGCAATACCTCTTGTTGATCTACTTGCCGGAATCGCGATGGGAAACGCTGGGCGAGCCTGAGAAGCAGAAAATTTACGGGCAATACAGAGACCTGATCGGCGACCTGCAAAAGACGGGCAAATATCTGGGCGGCAACGAGCTGCAGCCTACCTCCACAGCGACAACGGTCCGCGTTCGCAATGGCAAGAAAGCAGTAACAGACGGGCCCTTTGCCGAAACAAAAGAGCAACTTGGCGGATACTTCCTGGTGGAGGCCAAGGACCTGGACGAAGCTATGGCCATTGCCGCGCGGATACCCTCGGCGACCACGGGTTCGATCGAAGTCAGGCCGGTGATGGTCAATCCATAGCGCCCCGCATGTGTGGTGGCCTGGTGGCATCCTAGAGTCGGCAGGCCGCATGCGCAACTGTTGTGCGCGTCAACCTGTTTTACAATCGCGGTTTGATGGAGGAGCCGCGTTGAACGCTCTTACCGCCTTCGGGTTGTTCGCCGTCACGGCGATGCTGGTCTTCTACGCGTTGGAAAAGCGCAGTTCATGGTTCATCTTTGCTTTTGCTCTGGCCTGCGCGCTGGCGTCAGCCTACGGTTTTCTTCAGGGTGCATGGCCTTTTGGCGCGGTGGAAGCCGTATGGTCCGTGGTGGCGCTCAGGCGCTGGTGGCTGGCACACGTCCCTAAATGACAGTTATTCTCTGAAGAAAAGGTTAGAGACAGCAATGCGCAGGCCTATTAGAATGATGGGCGACAAAACGAGGTGAAACGAGATGCGGAAACAACTGGTCGTCTTGCTGGTGGCAGCTTGCATGTGCGCGAGTGCGGTAAAAGCGTTTTCTCCGGCGCAGTATCAGGTGAAACAGAAATATGTGCTTGGTGGCGAGGGTGGCTGGGACTATTTGACGTTTGACGCGGCAGGGAAGCGGCTCTTCATCTCCCGCGGCACGCACGTAATGGTGGTTGACCCGTACAAAGGCTCCGTGCTCGGCGATATCCCCGACACCTCCGGCGTTCACGGCATAGCCCTGGCCCAGGACCTGGGCAAAGGCTTCACCAGCAATGGCCGTGACAACACGATTACGGTGTTTGACCTGAAGACGCTCAAAGAGACGGCGAGAATCAAGATTGAAGGTGAAAATCCTGACGCCATTCTCTACGACGCATCGTCAAAGCGGGTTTTTGCGTTCAACGGCCGCAGTAAGAATGCCACGGTGATTGATGCTGTCAAAGGCACGGTTGTCGGTAATATTCCGCTGGATGGCAAGCCTGAGTTTGGCGTAGCTGACGGCAAGGGCATGGTCTTCGTCAACATTGAAGATAAAAGCGAAGTGACCAGTATTGATGCCAAAAAAGCCACAGTGGTGAAGAGCTGGCCGCTTGCCCCGTGCGAAGAACCCAGCGGTCTCGCCATGGACCTCAAGAATCGCAGGCTCTTTGCCGGCTGTCACAACAAGATGATGGCTGTAATGGATGCGGATACGGGCAAGGTGATTGCTACACCCCAGCCATCGGCCAGGGCGTGGACGCGAATGCCTTTGATGCCGACAGGCAGCTTGCTTTCAGCTCCAATGGTGACGGTACGCTGACCGTGGTGCATGAAGATGCACCGGACAAATTCAGCGTGCTGGAAAACGCGGAGACGCAGAGATCGGCGCGCACCATGGCGCTGGATACAAACGACCACGACGTTTACCTGGTAGCTGCGGAATTCGAGGAAGCTCCGCCGGCAAAAGAGGGCGAGCGACCGCGCCGCACCATGAAACCGGGAACGTTTACGCTGCTGGTGGTGGGAAAGAAGTAATTTTCGCTTCGTGCCAGCGTATGGTTTTGCTGGAAAATAAGCCCCGGAGACAGCACCAGCAAGCTTCGGGGCTTTGGTTTTTTGGGAGTGCTACTTCGAATATTTTTCCGGCAGCGGATGGGTGGCGTCCTCCGACTCCCAGTAGACGGTCAATATCCACCAGCGATTGCCGTCATTGAACAGTTGAAAACTGTTGATGCCGCGCGCGAAGGGTTTCTCTCCCTTGGCGTGACGCGATTCGTAGGTGCTCCAGACGTGGGCAATCTTGTCCCATGTCTCCACGCGATTGGCCACCGGGTTTTCAAAGAAACCTTCTTTGGAAAAGAAATCCTGGCTGCGGGTGGCATATTCGTCAGGGGTGGAGATCCGGGCGGCGACGCCGCCTTTGTCATCACGACGGGTGGGGATCATCCGGGCGCCGGGATAGTAAAGGCTGCGGAAGCGGTCCCAATCGCGCGGGCCTGCCGGACCTGAGATCACGTCATACACCGCGGCGATGATGTGCTCTACCGTATCCACATCACCGGGTCGTGCGGCAGACGCAGTTGCGCTTACCGCGGGCGCACTTGCCGTGGGCTGCGTTGATGGCTTAGGTGACGGCTGCGGCGCGGGGCTCTGGGCAATCGCGCTCAAGCAGGCTGAACCAAGACAAAGTGTTAGAACGCTGGCGATGAGTTTTCTCATGGCGAATAATCTAACGCCCTTTCACTGAAGCTGCAAATCGGAGCAGTAGTTGGGACGAAGTGCACATTCAGTGCTCCCAGATGTCCCAGCTCATGGGTGCATCTTCATCCGGATGTTGCCGCTTCCACCATTGCATATAGTGCAGGTTGCTGCAGAACGCAAGCGGCGCACTCTCGACGGCGACGATAGAGATTCCGTCTTCAATTTCGGTTCCGCACTCGCCGCACACGCCAGCCTGAATGAACTCCGGCGCAATCACTCCGTGCCAGGGAATGCGCCGGTAACCGTGGTCATACACTCCGGAAGAGTAGATGGGACCAATCGGATTACGGGTGCGGGAATGCCAGTTCTGGCAGTAGGTCCAATGGTCAGACAGCATAGAGACGCCGCGGATCTCGCAGAACGAAGTTTGGCTTTCATCCGGCGCGGGATTTCGCCACACGCCGCGGTTGCGGCGATTGAACCCGCAGGTTCCGCAATTGTCAGGGCCGCCGTTCGGCATGGAGCACCTCGGGCAGATGTGGGGTGATGCGCGAGCACTTTAGCAGAAATCGAGTGCGGCGGGAATCGTCCTCATGGTACTTTCTGCCGGAGAAAACACACGTGTTATACCCGGGGGAGACGGTGCGTCTTTTACGCGAACTGCCGGAGATGCCTTCTACGATGCGATGAGTGCAGCCAATGAGCTGGGGATGGAGGAAGAAGCTGAGACGCTATCCAAAAGGCTGGACCACATTAAGGCGGTGTTTCGCAGCCAGTTTTCATAAGATCAGGATGGACATCACCCTGCTAGGCGCGAACGAGAAACGCGGCAGCAAGTAGAACGTTGAATAGAACTCCCTGAAACAGTTCACTGAAACCAAGGTTGTGGAGGTTGAGTGGCCGCCACGGGCAGGCGACCCAGACCCCAAGTCGCATGATCGCGGGAATGAATGCTAGGCCCAGCAGGAGCGGAACAGCGCTGGCCAACCCGGCAGCAATCGCACCGCCCGTCATCAGCAAGTGGAGGAAGCACACTTCCAGGCTGTCCCGCGCTTTTTGCCGGCGGTCTCTGACTTGCGCCGTGCGCAGCCGCAATTGTACGTATTCAATTTGGCTGACAGCAAAGAGCCATGAGGCAAGCCACAGCACCAGGGCGGTGCTGTTCATTCGGCCAGTGGTCGCGTAGTAAGCGCCTGCGGCGGTGGAGCTCAGGCCCAGCGCACCAATGAGCTGCTTGGGCACGCGCAAAGTTCGCGAACGGCCGAACATCGTTCGTACGCCAAAACATATCAATGCAACCAGCCCAAAAACCAAGACCAGGATGCGCTGCAGACGGACAAGTTCCAGAACGCTGCATGCCGCCACGATGGTAAGCGCCATGACCCAGAAGATCACGATGCGCTCTTGCCGCCGCGAACGGGCCCTGAGAAGTGACAGTCCCAGCAGGATTTCCAGTGGTTGATAGATGAGAAACGCAGAGACAGCGGCCAGGCAAAGCCAGACAGCGGGTATCGCGGACGTATGCGGACCGGACACATATCCCACCACTCCGCCGCTGATAAGAGGAAACAACCAGATCTCCCAAGACCCGTGTTCTCTGGGGATGAGCAGCCGGCTGCTGGATTGCGCTGGGCGTGGAAACTCCAAGAGCCTTGCTGTGGGTGCTGTCGCGGTAATTCGGCCATGAGCGCTCATATGGTGAATATGGCCTATTCTCAGGGCAGGGCTCACATTGCGCTGTGACCGTGATCACTTCAGTCGTCCAGAGATGCAAGCGGTCCGAGAAATTTCCGGCGGATGAAACGCAAAATATTGCAAGGAGGCGGCTACGGAGCCAAACCAAGGTCGCGAGTGATGCGGCGGATCAACTCTCGCTGCTGTTCGGTGGCATGGAGAAATCTAAAGCCGCATTGAAAGCCCTGGCGATATCTGACTTCGGCTTTGAGTTTCAATGGCTCCTGAGTGTCAGGCAGTTGCAGTTCCAGTTCAACAATCTCGCCGATGTCAATGTTTCCCGGTATCGTGGCGCCCAATCCACCCTCGGCGATGTCCTTGGTGCGGCCAAACAGCGTTTCTTTAGCCTTGACAACCAGGCGCAAGTCCAGGAGGAACCTTGGGTGGGCTCGCGGCAGGGTCCATGGATGCTGTTTGTGCCTGGGCATAGCTTGCAAAACCTTACCACAATGTGCCTGCTACGGGGATTTACTGGAGAGTTACTAACCACTAAGTTTCTTGATGGCCCACTCAACATGTTCGGCTACGACCGGATCAGCGTCCTCTGCAATTTTTTGCAACTCCACCAGAAACTCCTTGTTTCCGCTATTGCCCATGGCTATGGCAACATTTCTTCTTAGCCCGGCATACTTGGCACGCTTGACCGGCGAATCACGAAACACGCGGCGGTAAGTTTCTTCATCCATCTGCGCGAGCCAGCTCAGCTCAGGATGGTAAAGGTGTTCCTGCGGCTGAAATTCGGGCAGGGAAGTGGGAGGCGCGTTACCGGCTTTGTTGTTCCAGGGGCAAACGTCCTGGCAGATATCGCAGCCGAAGATGTGATGGCCCATGGCCGGCCGAAGTTCCTCAGGGACCGTTCCGCGCTTTTCGATCGTAAGATAGGCGATGCAGAGCCGCGCATCCAGCTTGCCCGGTGCGACAATCGCCTGGGTGGGGCATGCATCAATGCAGCGTGTGCAGCTGCCGCAGCGGTCGAGAGCGGCGTTGTCAGCGGGCAGTTCCAGCGAGGTGAGAATGACTCCGAGAAAAAGCCATGAACCCATCTTCTGATGGATAATGCAGGTGTTCTTGCCAAACCATCCAATCCCTGCGTATTTGGCATAGACCCGCTCAAGGATTGGGCCAGTATCGATGTAGCTGCGGGTTTCGACGGCTACACCGCGCTCGGCGGTAAGCTGTTGGATCGCGGCTTCCACCTGACGGAGACGCGGCTGCAGGGCGTCATGATAGTCCTTGCTGCCCCAGGCGTAGCGTGAGATCCAGCCTCGCCGCGGATCGCTCGCTGCGACGGAATACGGTTTGTCCGCGCTGTAATTCAGAGCGCACACCACTATCGATCGTACCCAGGGCGCTGCATTCGTGGCCGCGACACGGCGAAGGTCGCCGGTTTCCGTGCGCGACTCCAGGTATTTCATCTCGCCAGCGCAGCCGGCATCCACCCATTCGACGAAAGCATTGAGCTCCGGGAGATCTTCTTTGCGGACGGGTGCGATACCGGCCAGATCAAATCCGGCGTCGATGGCGGCCCGTTTCGCGGCCTGAGCAATCTCCTCTGCGAATACCATCATTATTCATTATCGTTCATTATCCCGCATCGAGCCGGGAAAGGTCGAAAAGTACGTTTTGGCGGAAACCAGGAACGCAGCTCAATTTCGGCAATCCGCATGGGACTAAGGCCCGCTTCCCTCTGCTCAGACAGCCGGCCTCTAAGGAAAATCAGCTTGCAGCTTATATGGCGCAGACGTCATCCTAGTAATAGCTGAGCTGCTGCTCTGGTAGAGGTGTGCCAGGCGGCAGATCAAAGGAGTCAAGGGCTTCATGCTTTGTACCTTCTGCGGTACTGAGAACCGTTCGGAATACAAGTTTTGCGGCATCTGTGGTGTGCGGCTGGAACGGCGCCAAGTAGAGAGAAGGACCCGCCAGTCGGGAGCCACCATGAAATGCGAGGGATGCGGCCACCTCAACGAACCGGGTATGAAGTTTTGCGGAATGTGTGGGACCAGGGTTGAACGCCGCATGCAGGAACGGCGCGCCAGCGCAGACGAACCGCGTGCCGGTGCAATAGCGAACGCCCAGTTGCCATCGCCCGATGTCGTCGGCAAAGCCAGAGCGCCGCAAGTGGCTGCGCCGCCTGACCCGGTGGAGAAAATTCCGGTCTCGCTTCCGCGCCGAGGAGAGCCAGCGATCTTTCGCAGTGAACCGCGCAAAGAACCGGGGCGCAACGAGCCGGCGAATAGCGCCAACATCAGTGGTCCTTCCTTTCTTGGCTTGAATTCACAGCCAGAGGCCGACGGCGAATATCTGCTGGAGGACGAACCTTCACGCGGAGGCCTGCGCAAGCTGGTCCTGTTCGTGATCCTTGCCGCGATCCTCGGGTTGGTATTTGTGCAGTGGCGCTCCAGTTTCAAAGCCAATCCCAAACCTGCGCCGGCAAAAACCGAACCGGCTTCCACGCCGGCCGCTACTCCGCAAGGCGGCAATCAACCCCAGGGCGCAGCCACAATGGCCCAGCCTTCTCAGGATGCATCCAAAGCTACCGTCGCCGAAATCAACGCCGATCCAAGCGCTTCAGCCGGTGCCGCGTCAGCCAGTGAATCGAAGGACCAAAAAACCCGGCCCGCGACTGTGGCCAGCACAAGTGCCAGTTCATCCGTTACGCCCGCAGCCGCTGCGGAAGTTCCTGCTGACAAGAACACAGCGAACGACGAAGCAGCGCAGCCCGGTCCGGACAGCAAGCCTGCGGAAGAAGCCCGTCTTCCCGACTACAAGCCGAGTTCAGCCCTGCTGCGCGCGCAACAATATCTTCGCGGCCGGGGCGTGCAGCAGAACTGCGAACAAGGTTTGCTCTATCTGCACGCGGCCACGGACAAGAACGATCCTGGCGCCGCCATCCAGATGGCCGCGCTTTATTCCAGCGGCCTTTGCGTGAAGCAGGACCGTGTGATGGCTTATCGATGGTTTAATTCAGCGCACGAACTCCAGCCGGCAAATATGTGGATCCAGAAAAATATGGACCAGCTGTGGGCGCAGATGACATCCCAGGAACGACGTCTTGCGGGCTACTGACCGGTAACCTTCTTCACTTCTTCGTTGTAATACTTGCGATAAAGAATGTCCCACTCCTGGGTACCTTCCGTGATGGTGCGTTTCTGGCTTTCAATCTTCTGCCGGGCGGCAAGATCGATCCTTTCCTCGGCGGCCAGCAGCTCTTCCAGAATGCGGCGCGCTTCCATGCGGATGGAGTTGGGGTCTTCAATAAACTCAACGTTATCGAGCGTGGACAGCGCGTCAGCAACGCTGTGGGCCAGCCGGTTGACCTTGTCACGGGAAAGTCTCACAGCACCGCCTTGTATTTGCGCACCAGCTCGCCTTTTACTTTCTTGAACATCTCCTGATAGCTGGCGCCGGCGCGCTGCATCTCATCCTGGTATTGCTCAAGGATGAGACGCACTTCGTCGTTGATGCGATCTTCCAGTTGAAGTTCTTCCAGCATCGCAGTATTCAGCGCTGCTGAAACCTCAGAGACATTCTTGGCCTCAATGAAGTCGCCAGCGATTAATTTTTGAGCTACTTGACGGGCCAGATACCCGACATATTCCTTGGAAAAGAGCATGCTTTTTTAGACTGTATGTGCTTGAAAAGAATAGTGTAGCATACTGCACGCTACAGTATTGATTCACAATATCCATCATGGCCGCGCCGATTTGGACAATCCGCGCGGACTCGCGAGAGCGAGCATGGAAAGAGTGCCGCCTCTGGTTAGCAATCGTGAACCGATGACCCGCCGTCCAGCATCAAGAGAAATGACATTTAAACAAGGAAATGCATGGGCCCTTTCTCCATTCTTGATCTCGCCTTCGTTACCCAGGGAGCCAGCCCTGCGGATGCACTGCACAACTCGCTCGATCTGGCACGCCACGCAGAACGCTGGGGCTATCGACGCTTCTGGCTGGCGGAGCATCACAACATGGTTGGCATTGCCAGCGCCGCAACGGCGATCGTGATTGGCTATATCGCCGGCGGTACCAGCACCATCCGCGTAGGTTCAGGCGGAATAATGCTGCCGAACCATTCCCCTATCGTGATCGCTGAACAGTTTGGCACGCTGGAGTCACTCTATCCCGGACGCATTGACCTTGGGCTCGGCCGCGCACCGGGCACTGACCAGCGCACGCTTCGGGCGCTGCGCCGTGATCCACTTAGCGCGGACAATTTCCCCGAGGATGTTCGCGAACTGCAGGCGTTTTTTGGCCCTCTTCGACCGGGGCAGACCGTGCAGGCTGTTCCAGGCACTGGCCTCAACGTCCCGCTCTGGATCCTGGGCTCGAGTCTCTTCGGTGCGCAACTTGCCGCAGAGATGGGGCTCCCGTACGCCTTTGCTTCACATTTTGCTCCTGATCTATTGATACAGGCCCTTGACGTATACCGCGGCGAATTCAAGCCTTCGGCGCAACTTGATCGCCCCCATGTGATGGTAGGCGCGAACGTGATTGCCGCCGACACGGATGCCGAGGCGAAGCGTCTCTTCACCTCTGCCCAGCAGGCCTTCGCCAATGCAGTTCGCGGCACGCGCCGCCAGCTTCCGCCGCCCATGGATGACATTGAGTCCTATTGGTCGCCGATCGAGAAAGCGCAGACATCCAACATGCTGGCTTGCTCCTTCGTTGGATCGCCAAAGACGGTCGAGCGCGGACTTGAGGGCTTCATTGAGCTGACAGGCGCAGATGAAGTGATGGTTGCTTCCGCCATCTACGACCATTCAGCCAGGCTGCGATCGTACGAAATTCTTGCCGGAGTTTGTAGCCGGCATGCCAGGGCTTGAGACCCATTGGTATGGCCACCATCACCGGTTACGCTCCGCCCCGGATTCTGTTAGCTTGAATTCAGATGATCTCTTTTTCCAATATCAACAAGCAATACGGCAGGCAGCTGGTTTTTGTTGATGCGTCATTTCAGCTCAATCCTGGCGAGAAGGTTGGCCTGGTGGGGCCGAATGGAGCGGGGAAGACAACCCTGTTTCGCATGGTTGTGGGCGAGGAAGCTCCGGATGAGGGCGAGGTTTCCGTTCCCAAGCGGCTGACGATTGGTTATTTCCGCCAGGACGTTGAAGAGATGTCGGGGCGGTCAGTATTGGATGAAGCGATCGCGGGCAGCGGGCGCGTAGGCGATCTTCACCATGAGCTGGAAGCCTTGCAGCATGCCATGGCCGATCCAGGCAAGGCGGACGAGATGGGGCGCGTGCTGGAGCGTTTTGGGGAGGTCCAGGAAGAGTATGAGCATCTTGGCGGGTATGCCCTTGAGGCGCAGGCGCGAGAGGTGCTCCATGGCCTGGGCTTTAAAGATGACCAGATTGAAGGCGACGTTGGCGCGCTCTCCGGTGGCTGGAAGATGCGCGTCGCTCTGGCCCGTGTTCTCTTGGGACGCCCCGATGTATTGCTGATGGACGAACCTACCAACCACCTTGATCTTGAATCGATCATCTGGCTGGAGCAGTTTCTCAAGTCCTTTCCGGGCGCTCTGCTGATGACGACGCATGACCGCGAGTTCATGAACCGGCTGGTTTCCAGGATCGCCGAAATAGACGCGGGCGAGATCATTGCCTATTCCGGCAACTATGATTTCTATGAGCGCGAACGCAACATTCGCGCCGCCAACCAGCAGGCTGCCTTCGCCCGGCAGCAATCCATGCTGGCCAAGGAGCAGCGGTTCATTGACCGGTTCCGGACCCACGCCGCCAAAGCCGCACAGGTCCAGAGCCGGATCAAGGCGCTGGACAAGATCGAGAAGATCGAACTGCCCAGAAAGCGCCAGATCGTAAAATTTGAGTTTCGCGCTCCGCCGCGCTCGGGTGAGCAGGTGGCGGTAATCGAAGACCTGCACAAGAGCTACGGCCCGCGCGTGATCTATGACGGGTTCAACCTCACCATCCGGCGCGGAGAAAGATGGGCGGTGATGGGCAGAAATGGCGCCGGGAAAACCACGCTGCTCAAGATGATTGCCGGCGCAACCCAGCCCGACGCAGGCAAAGTGCGTTTGGGAGCGAGCCTGATCATGGGGTATTTCGCGCAGCAGTCTCTGGACGTGCTCCATCCTGATCTGACCATCATCGAGCAACTGCAAAGAGACTTTCCCCATGACGGTCTGGGATCATTGCGGACCCTGGCAGGCGCTTTCCAGTTTTCCGGAGATGACGTTGACAAGAAGGTTCGCGCTCTTTCCGGCGGGGAAAAGTCGCGGCTGGTGATGGCGCTGATGCTATATAACCCGCCCAACTTTCTGGTGCTTGATGAGCCGACCAACCACCTTGACCTTGCCACCAAGGAAATGCTGGTGGAAGCGCTCAAGGATTTTGAAGGCACAATGGTTTTCGTGTCGCACGATCGCATGTTCTTGCGCGGCCTGGGTTCGCGGGTACTGGAGCTGGGCGGAGAGAGCGGGACCGATCGCACTCCGCAAGTGTATCCAGGATCGTATGTTGAGTACGTGCAGAAGATCGGGCATGAAGCGCCGGGAATCTACGTGTGATCAAAGACTCTTGATTGCAGCTTACAAAACGCTGCTGATCCGTTCAGAGCATTCCGGGCCATAGAACCGGCTTACGGTTTTTGTCAGGCGGGTAAGCTGCTGGTAGGTCGTCAGAATGTCCGCACCGGCTGCGGTCCGGATGCCCCGTAGCTGGGGCATCAACCATAGCGGTAACAGATCGGCGCGCAGCGCCAGCCAGACCCCTACTTGCAATCGGGCAATGAACGTATAAATGCGAATCTCCGTAGCGGCTTCCGTTATTTGAGACATCAGACAGACCTGCTCGTCGGAGGGGTCGGAAACCTTTGCGCTAAGAAAGGTGTGCGCTGTGTGGCTCCAGCCCTGGATGATCTCGGCATTGTGGGCCATCCGCGATAGATGCTCCGCGCAAAGCCTGGTTTTCTGCCGTTTGAGCTCTTTGAATTCCCGGCTGGAAGTCGAACTCCGCAGAGACCACTCTTCGGCGGGATC
>JBGPZS010000345.1:0-4778 GCA_041493865.1 Terriglobia bacterium | reverse complement strand
GGGCGATCAGAACCAATGCGTCGACCGGCGCGGGCCAGCCCAACTTCAATCGTAAATACGCCCAAACAGCAAGATACGCGGACAGCGCCAGCCAATACAGCTTGCGACGGATACGAACAGGACTTGAATGTGCAATATCCATGGCTATTGAATCCCGGTCAGAACCGAGAGGGTGGCTTCACTCGCCGCCAAACGGACGGCGTGAGCCGGCTGGATCCAGCCGGACCAACTCCAACAAAGCAAAGCACTTGGCGTCTTCTTTGCGCGCGGTCTCATGCAGCACAACAACTTCGCCAGACCCCTCTTGCTCAATCACGCAACGCCAAAGGTTCGGGGCGCCGGGGCTTTGCGGCTTGATTTGAACCTGGTACGGCGGTTGGACAATTCGCATTTCTCTCTCCCTAGGGGTAAATGGACAGCCGGGCGTACTTCTCCTTGATTAGGACTATTACTACTCCTGTTCGGCGAGTGCGAATGTTAAGAACATGTTAAAAAGCAGCTTAACCCTGTGGAATACCGGGGACGAACCGGCGTGGAATTCGGCAAATAAAGACAGAACACCTGGGAAGGACCAGAAACGGAGCCAACTTACCGGGAAAGCTCTGCGCCCTGCGTCTCCTTGACGGCAAAGGACAGCCTCTGCGGACCGGGCAAGGCGGATTTGATGTTCCAGATGTCGCGGGCATATTCGGCAATGGTGCGGTCACTGGAGAAATAGCCGGTGCGGGCAACGTTGAGGACGGATTTGGCTGCCCAGCCAGCCGGCTCCTGGTAGTCCTTTTCCGCGCGGTGGCTGGCTTCGACGTAAGAAGACAAATCAGCGAGATGGAAGTAGCGGTCACCGCGGTCCAGCAGTTCGTCGACGATCCAGCGGAAGAGGCCGGGCTCATCAGGGCAAAAGAGGTTTGACCCCAGGCTGTCGACTACGCGGCGCACTGTGGCGTCATTGTTATAAAGCTCGCGCGGATTGTAGCCCCTGGACTGCTGATACCAGCTTACGTCTTCGCGCGTGAGGCCGAAGGTATAAATATTTTCCTCGCCCACGGCCTCCATGATCTCAATATTGGCGCCGTCGAGCGTGCCCAGGGTGAGGGCGCCGTTCATGGCCAGCTTCATATTGCCGGTGCCGGAGGCTTCCATGCCCGCAGTGGATATCTGCTGGCTGAGATCGGCCGCAGGCATGATGATTTCCGCCAGGGAGACGCGATAGTCAGGAACAAAGACGACCTTGATTCGCTCTTTGACGCGCGGATCAGTGTTCACGACCTGGGCAACATTGTTGATGAGCTTGATGATCTGCTTGGCCGCCCAGTATCCCGGCGCCGCCTTGCCGGCGAAGATATAGGTGCGCAGGACCTGCGGGTCAACGCCATCCTCCACCATGCTCAGGTACTCGTGAATCACGCGCATCACGTTCAGGAGCTGGCGCTTGTATTCGTGAATGCGTTTCACATGGACGTCAAACATGGAGCTGGGGTCTATGACGACGGCCGTGGTGTTGAAGACCTCACGCGCCAGTTTTTCCTTGTTGTGCCTCTTGATCTCCCGGAATTCTTCCAGAAACGCGGGATCACCGGCATGCTTTTCGATGCCACGCACGTGTTCAAGATCGGTGATCCAGCTCTCTCCCACGGTGCGCGTCAGAAGCGCGGCCAGGCCAGGATTGGCTTTCAAGATCCAGCGGCGCGGGGCCACGCCGTTGGTCTTGTTGCTGAAACGCTCCGGCCAGAGCTGCGCCAGTTCCGGAACCAGCACACTCTTAATCAACTCCGAATGCAGCCGGGAAACGCCGTTCACAGCGTGGCTGCCGACGATGGCAAGGGTCGCCATGCGCACGTGCTTCTCCGGGCCTTCTTCAATGATGGACATGCGCCGTTGCCGGTCCCAGTCACCCGGCCAACTGCGGGCCACGGTGCGGAGAAACTGGTGGTTGATGCCGAAGATGATCTCCATATGCCGCGGCAGAACGCGCTCCATCAGCGAGACGGGCCATTTTTCCAGTGCTTCCGGCAGCAGCGTGTGGTTGGTGTAGCCGAGCGTGGCCACGGTAAGCTCCCAGGCGTGGTCCCAATCCAGCAGGTGGTCGTCCACCAGCAGGCGCATCAGTTCGGCCACGCACAGGCTGGGATGCGTGTCATTCATCTGCACGGCAACCTTCGCGGGAAGATCGTCAAAGCCGGAGTGATGGGCGATGTAATGGCGCAGAATGTCATGCAGGGCGCAGGCCACAAGAAAATACTCCTGGGTCAGGCGCAGCTCTTTGCCGGAGAGCACGGAATCAGAGGGGTAAAGAACGCGAGAGATGTTCTCCGAGGCTATCTTCTGTTCGACGGCGCGGATGTAATCACCGCGATTAAAAATTTCTATGTCAAAGTCTTCCGAGGCGCGAGCGGTGAAAAGGCGCAGGAAATTCACGGTAGCGCCGCTATATCCGGCGACCGGCATATCATTGGGAATGCCGATCACGATCTTGCTCTCCACCCAGCCCGGACGCCGGTTGCCGTGCGAGTCGCGCGAGGACTGAACGCGGCCATACAACGGCACGGTGCAGAAGTCCTGTGGCCGTTCGATGTAAAACGGCGTGCCCTCAGACTTCCAGCGGTCAGGTTTTTCGCGCTGGAAACCGCTCACGATCTCCTGCCGGAACATGCCGTACTCGTAGTCGATCCCGTAGCCAAAGCCGGGCATGCCCATGGTGGCCAGCGATTCAAGAAAGCATGCGGCCAGGCGGCCCAATCCGCCGTTGCCCAAACCGGCGTCAGTCTCCACTTCCAGAACGTCTTCCAGCTTGACGCCAAATTCGGCCAGAACGCTGCGGCATTGTTCGTTCAGACCCAGGTTGCACAGATTGTCGCTGAGCCAGCGTCCCATAAGAAATTCCATGGAGAGGTAGCCCAGGCGTTTGACGTTCTGTTCGCGGTAGCACCGCTCGGTCTGGAGCAGGCCGTCGATCAGGTAATCGCGGACGGTGAGGGAGAGGGGTTTGAACAGCTCGCGCGGGACAAGATTGCTCTCCGGACGGGCGAGCGTGTAATGGATATGCCGCAGAATGGACTGACGCAGCGGTTCTGGATCGAACGGTGTTCCGGTCAATGAATCAGCGGACATTCTCAATCTTTAGCAACAAATACCGCAAGCGTAAGGGACATAACGGCTGTGTCAATAGTATGGCACAGCACATGCTCACAGTGCACTCAGGTGAAATACCTGTATCAGGAAAGTTTAGGGCGCTTTTGGTGCCAGTCCGTCTGGCGCTGGTAGAGGCGCGCCGCCTGAATGACCTTGGCGTCGTCAAGCGGACGGGCAATGAACTGGATGCCCACTGGTAAGCCGTGCTGGCCAAAGCCGCAGGGCACGCTGATGGCGGGCAGCCCGCAGATGTTGCCGATGCCGCCGATGGGGTCGGCAAAGGTCAGCGCCAGATCAAGGTTGGCGTCGATTTGAGTGGCGGTCACGGGAAGCGAGGCCGTAGCCAGAACGTCCACCTGGGTGAAAAGCTCTTCCATCTTTTTTTGCAGGATGGCGCGGATGCGCTGAGCCAGGATGAAATCGGAAGCGCTGATCTCCTCATTCATGTAGCCGCCGATCTTGCCTAGAGGATCGTTGAGTTCGGCCACGCGTCCGGATTGAATAAGCTGGCGAAACGCGGTAGCGCCTTCCACCGAGATGATGAGGCCGGCAGCGGTCTCCCACGGGCCTTCCGGCAACTTAACGTTGCTCAGAGCGATGGCAGGACTCTTTTCCAGGACCTGCCGGGCGGCCATCACGGGCTGGTTCACGTCAGGCGAAATCTCTTTCCACTGGTTCACCAGCCAGCCCACGCGCAGACGTCCCTTTAATTCCGCGGCGCCAGAATATTTCGCCGTGGCTTCCGGCAACGAGCCGAGATCCTCTGCATCGTGGCCTGAAATGACTTTCAGGACCAGGTCACAATCCTCCGCGCAGCGCGCGATGGGCCCGATCTTGTCCATGGTGTAGGAGAGAGCCATGGCGCCGTTGCGGCTCACGCGTCCGTAAGTGGGCCGCAAACCGCTCAACCCGGAAAATCCGGAAGGACAGATGATGGAGCCCCATGTCTCCGTGCCAATCGCAAAAGCCGCCAGTCCGCCGCCAGTGACTGCGGCCGAGCCGCTGGAGGAGCCGCAGGTCCAGTAGTCGTGGTTCCATGGATTTCTGGCCGCGCCGCTTGCTGAAGCTGAGGCATAACGGTATCCCATGCCGCCCGCAAGCTCGATCATCGCCGCCTTGCCCAGCAGGACCGCGCCAGCCGCTTCCAGCTTTTTGATCACCGTGGCGTCATAGTCAAATTGCTGGCCGGAGTATGGCCGCGCACCCCAGCCCGTGGGATGACCCTTGACCGCCAGCAGGTCTTTGGCGGCATAAGGAATGCCATGAAGAGGCCCGCGATATTTACCCGCCGCGATTTCTTTTTCCGCGCCGCGCGCCTGTTTTAGAGCCAGATCAGGCGTGAGCGTGGCATAGGCATTTAACTTTGTCCCGATATTACGGCTGCGCTCCAGGTAGCTTTCCGTTAATTCCACGGGGGAAAGCCGGCGCGAGCGGACGCGCTTGGAAAGTTCGGTGACGGAAAGAAAGAGAATGTCTTCGCTGAGCATTATTTTTTCTCTTCCCGGTAGGCGCGGAACGCATCGGACGGCTGGTCGCCGTTTTCGAGTTTGAAGGCGCGCATTTTTTCCAGGCCTTCCTGGGACTCGGCCATGATCCGGCGAATGTCAGCTTTCTGTTCGTCACTGAGGTGGTCACCGTACTTGCGGAAG
>JBGPZS010000025.1:0-16708 GCA_041493865.1 Terriglobia bacterium | reverse complement strand
ACGTGCGAAGGCTCAATGGCGCCCGACGAGCATGCCGCCCCGCTCGATACCGCCAGGCCTTTGAGATCAAGAGCAATCACCAGCGCTTCGCCTTCGACATGGTCGAACCACAAATTGGTCGTGTTGGGAACGCGCGGCGCACCCAGTCCGTTTACTCCCAAATCGTCCATTGCGCTCAGAATTGAATCTTGTAAGCGGTCGCGCATGGTTGCCATTTCCGCCGGACCATCGCCGTCAAGCCACTGCTTTGCCAGCTCGGCGGCCTTGCCTATGCCCACGATCCCAGGCAGGTTCTCCGTGCCGGCACGGCGCTGGCGCTCATGGCTGCCGCCATAAATAAGCGGCTGGATCAGCGTCCCCTTCTTGATGTAGAGCGCACCGGTGCCTTGCGGCGCATGTATTTTGTGCCCGGAAATGGAAAGCGCGTCGCAGGCAATCTTCTGGACATCGATCGCGACCTTGCCCGCGGCCTGCACCGCGTCCGTGTGAAAAAAGACGTCAGCTTCCTGCGCGATCTTGCCGATTTCTTCCACCGGCTGGATCGCACCGGTTTCGTTATTGGCCATCATCACGCTGATGAGCCGCGTGTTTGGGCGCAGCGCCGCGTGCACATTGCCGGGATAGATCTCACCCCGGGCGTTGACCGGAACAAAAGTCACTTCGCATCCCATCTGCTCCAGCCGCTTGCAGGTGTTGGTGACCGCGCTGTGCTCGATGGTGGAAGTAATGACGTGGTCGCCGCGCTGCACCAGCCCGAAGATGCCCAGGTTGTCGGCCTCCGTGCCGCCGCTGGTAAATACGATCTCCGCCGGACGCGCATTCAGCAGCGCTGCCACCGATCCTCGCGCCTTCTCTACCGCCGCGCGCGCGTGTTGTCCGTAGTGGTGGATGGACGAGGCGTTGCCGAACTGTTCCAGATAGAACGGCCGCATCGCTTCAAACACCTCCGGCAGGACCGGAGTGGTGGCGTTGTTGTCCAGGTAAACCCGCTGCATGGCTCTATTCTACCGCTTAAGCACAGCAAACCGATGGGGAACTGTGGATTGCTCTCTCTGAAATCCCGAGCGTAGCGAGGGATCCCTATTGTCAGAAAGCTCTGAAAAGAAGGCGCGAGAACCCGCAGAATTCCCTCCCGACCAGGAGCATGAGAATATTGCCTGGGAAACTCAGGTTGCCATAGGGGACCCCTCGCTAACGCTTCGGGGCTTCGGAAAAAAGTTGAACGTTACCGTTGTCCCATCGGCACGTACGTATTCGGATACGCGGGTCCGATGTAGTCCGCGCGGGGGCGGATCAGCCGGTTGTCGTCCAGTTGCTCAATCACGTGCGCTGCCCAGCCGCTGATGCGCGACACGGCAAACACCGGAGTGAACAGGTCAACGTCCAGGCCCAGCGTGGTGTAAGTGGAAGCAGAATAGAAATCCACGTTGGCATTGAGATGTTTATCATTTTTGATGTACTGCTCAATCTTGGCCGACATCTCATACCACTTCGGGCTCGCCGAGCGCCCCAGGTCGCGCGACATTGCTCGCAGGTGCGTAGCGCGCGGGTCTTCCGTGTGGTATACGCGATGCCCGAAGCCGGAAATTTTCTTCTTGTTGGCCAGCATGTTCTTCACATGCTCCACTGGGTCCTCGCCTTTTTTGTCGATCTCAAACAGCATGCGCATCACGGCTTCATTGGCGCCGCCGTGCAACGGGCCTTTCAACGCGCCGATGGCGCTGGTGATGGCCGAATGCATGTCAGACAGCGTGGCCGCGGTCACACGCGCAGCAAAGGTAGAGGCGTTTAATTCATGGTCGGCGTGCAGGATCAGGGCAACGTCAAGGGCCTTCTCCGCGGTCGCGGAAGGTTTCTGCCCGTTGAGCTGGAGCAGGAAATTCGCCGCGTGCGAAAGCGACGGATCAGGATCGACTAGGTTTTTGCCCTTGCGAATGCGATCATAGCCGGCCACAATCATGGCAATCTGCGAGGTCAGGCGGATGGACTTGCGCACGTTGGCGTCGTGGTCGACCTTCTCTGCTTCAGAATCGTAAAAAGAAAGCGCGGAGACGGCGGTGCGCAGCACCTCCATCGGCGTGGCAGTTTTGGGAACCCGGCGCAACATGTCATAGATGGCGGGATCGATTTTGCGCTCGGCGGCCAGCTTCTGTTTCAGGTCGGCCAGTTCAGCCGCTTTGGGCAGCCGGCCAAACCACAACAAGTAGCAGGTCTCTTCGAACGTTGATTTCTCCGCGAGTTCGTGGATATCAATGCCCCGATAGGCAAGCACCCCGGCATCGCCATCGATATAGCAAACTCCCGAACTGGCCGCGACTACGCCTTCAAGGCCTTTTGTGACTGTACTGGTAGACATGATTTTCCTAGCGCCGTTTTCCGGTTTCTCAAGTGTTGGAAGCGACTGGGTGCGCAACATTTCTTTATACTCCAAATTCTCGCCACTTTCCAATCACCCGAAGACCAGTATGACGGCTCGGACGACTTGTGTGCGACGGACGAGAGACCGCATTTTTGCAGTGCGCGAAGGGTACCTCTTTTCGGCCGGATGGTCTGTGAGCCAGGTCACGTTCACCGAACATGCCAAGGGAGATTGATGAGTATCAAGAAGGTCTACTTGTTGGGTCCCGGAGACGTCGCGCTCGCGGTGGAGATGCCTCCCGGCCCAAAATACCGGTAGTGGCCGGTGATCTTCCAGTTGAAAAGAACATCCTCCATTTTTGGGCCCTCTCCTATGTTGTGGACAATCATGTAGCGGCGGGTAAGCATCGTTTTCCTGTCCACCACCATGCCGATATGGGTTGCACCGCCGCCCAGTTCCCATGTAACCAGGTCACCCGGACTGTAATCGTCGGCCCGCTTGGTGATCGGCAGGGTCTCGCCCTTGCGGCTGAAGAACATCATCAGATTGGGCACCCGGCGGTGGTCGATATTCGAATCAGGGCCCTGCCTTCGCCAGCGCCATTTGCTGGGATAGGCGCTGAAGTTCGCCACCATGTCTTCGTGCACTTCTTTTTGCAGATCGATGCCGACGGAGCGATAAGCGCGGATGACCTCGTCCGTGCAGACGCCTGTCCCGGCGGGCACATCTCCGCCGGGATACGGAATGCGTACATAGGCTGAGTCATAGCGCACAACGTGATGGGTACGCTCGATTGCCGCGGCGTTGAATTTGCGCAAAAAATCCAGCCGGGAAGCGGTCGCGGAAGTCTGCGGCCCGGGCTGCGCGGCGAGAATTCCCGCAGCGGCCAGAGCCAGCATGGCCAGCCAGCGATTTCTTTTTCTGAGACTCTGCATGCCTTGGCTATTGGACACCGGACAGCACTTTGAGTTCCCGGCTTTTAGCCATGCAGCCATTGCCACATTCCCATCGCGATAAAGGGAAGCAGCACAACCAGTACCCATAGCTTGGCGGAACCGCGGATCTTCTCTTCCTTCTCCCAGCGGAAGAGCTTCATCGCCACCAGCCCGCCCACTACTGTAGCTACAATCAGGGCCAGAGCGGCAGACCAGTTCTGCCCCAGCCCCTTGCCCTCCAGCATCATGCTGCGCATCCCTCTCACCAGGTAGGTGGCGGGAACGAACTGATGGATTATTTTGATCACTCCCTTAAAGCCCTCTTCAGGAATGGTGGCTCCGCTGAGGAGCAGCATGGGAAAGTAGAAGAGCTGCACCAGGATGGTGCCTTCCTGCATGGTGTTCGCCACCGACGCAATCACCAGCCCCAGCGACCGGAACGCGATCAGCCCCAGCGAGACGAACACCAGCAACTGGAACATATGCGCCGGCAGAGGCATTTTATACAGGAAGTGCGCGAGCAAAAGTAGCAGCACAATGTACGGAAGGAAAACCACCCAGCCGGTGACCATTGATCCGACCAGTATTGGCGCGGGTGTGATGGGTGTAACTTTATAGCGCCGCAAAATACTCATTTCTCGTTCCTGTATGGCGCGAATGCCCGCTCCAAAAAATCCGCTGCCCAGCACGCCCAAAGTGATTGACATGGTCACCACAAAGATCATAGGGCCTTTATCGGATGTCCGGCCCAGGAATGTGGCAAATGTAAAAAAGAAAATCAGCGGAAACAGGTAGTTGAAGAAAATGACCGCGCGCAGCCGCAGCGCCAGCTTGATGTCCATTGCGATGATCGCGAGATATTGCTTCATGGCTTTAGTCGCGCAGCTTCTTTCCCGTCAGTTCCACGAAAACGTCTTCCAGGGTGGGACGTTTCAGGTGCACGTCTTCCAGTTGCATTCCCTGCTGGTCCAGCCATTTCATGATTTCAAACAACGTTCTCGCCGGCCGCGACGAATACACCGTCAACGAGCGCCCGGCATCCGCCAGCCTGGTTTCCAGCGCGTCCGGCCACGGCGGCAGCGCAGCCGCGTTCAGGGGCTGGGCGGTGACAATGTCGATGCGCGACTGCACTCGGCTCTGTTGCTGCAGTTCGCGCGGCGTCCCCATGGCAACGATCTTGCCTTCGTCCATGATGGCCACGCGATCGCACAGCCGTTCCGCCTCTTCAATGTAGTGCGTGGTCAGGACCACAGTGCGCTTCTCTGACTTCATCTCTTCGATCAGTCCATGGATCTCCAGGCGTATCTGCGGATCCAGCCCGGTGGTGGGCTCGTCCAGAAAAAGCAGTTGTGGATCGTTTACCAGCGCCAATGCCAGGGCCAGCCGCTGCTTCTGCCCGCCGGAGAGTGTCTCATAAAACGCCGCGCGCTTCTCCCACAACTGCAGCCGTTTGAGCAGTTGCTCTGAACTGATACTGCGCGTATAGAACGACCCGAACAGTTCCAGGGCCTCATGCACGCGGATCTTCGCCGGCAGATTGGTGGCTTGCAGGCACACGCCAATGCGGTCTTTCAACTGCTGCTTCTGGCGGTCAGGATCAAAGCCGAGTACGGTGGCCTCGCCGCCAGTGCGCGGGCGGAGTCCTTCCAGGATCTCGATGGTGCTGGTCTTGCCGGCGCCATTCGGTCCCAGAAGGCCGAAGACTTCACCCTCTGCAACCTGGAAGTCGACGCCTTTCACGGCCTCAACTTTATCGTAGCGCTTCTGCAATTGCTGGACGTGTATGACCGGCTGTGTGCTCATGAAGGTCTGTCATAGGGTATAAACGCAATCCAATTCTGTCCAGTTCCCTTTATGTGTTCCCGGTCGCGCGGAGTTTTTTTGCAATCTCACGCGCTGAGGTTTACCCTTCTGGCGCAACCTTTCAAGGACACTTGCCCTATGGTCAAGAGAACCGCTATCGCGCTTGTTCCAATGTTTTTGGCAGTCATGCTCCGCGCGCAAAACGCCGATCCCCAGTTGCTGGCCGAGATCAACAAGATCAAAGCCATTGACAACCATTCCCATCCGCCAAAAATAGTGGCCGCGGGCGAAAAGGACGACGACTTTGACGCCCTCCCTTGCGATCCCCTGGAGCCCAGCGACCCGACCACCGTCTCCCGCCCGGAGAACCCGCAATATATCGCCGCCTGGAAAGCGATCTACAACTATCCCTACAATGACCGCAGCCCGGAGCACGTGCGCGAGCTTTTGCAGGCCAAGCAGAAAATCATGCGGGAGCAGGGCGATAACTTCCCCAATTGGGTGCTGGACCAGCTTGGCATTGAGACCGAACTAGCCAATCGCGTGGCCCTGGGACGCGGCTTGCAGCCGCCCCGCTTCCGCTGGGTGCCTTTCGACGATGCGCTGCTGTTTCCCCTGAAAACCTCTGACCTGGCCCATGAGACGCCGGACCGCAAGTTCTTTTTTCAGCGCGAGTCCATGCTGCTGCGCCGTTATATGAAGGACGTGGAGCGTGACGTTTTGCCTCCAACGCTTCTGGAATACACCACAAAAATAGTAACGCCCGTACTTGAGCTGCAGAAGAAAAACGGCGCCGTGGCCATCAAGTTTGAGGCGGCCTACCTGCGCTCGCTCGATTTCGGCATCGCCGAGCCCATGGAAGCGGTGCAGCAGATTTATGCGCACTTTGTGAAAGGCGATGTCCCCCTCAAGCCCGACTACACCCGTCTACAGAACTACCTATTCCGCTACACCGCCCGTGAGGCGGGCCGGCTGGGATTGCCCGTGCACATCCATACCGGTGGCGGATGCGGCAGCTATTTCATGCTCATGGGCTCAAACCCGGCCCTGCTGGAATCGGTGCTCAATGATCCTTCGTTGCGAAAAACCAACTTCGTGCTGGTCCACGCAGGCGCAGGCGCGTTCACCAAGTACGTGAATTATTTGCTGATGAAGCCCAACGTCTATGCCGATTTCTCCGAACAAACCTGGCTGATTTCCACCCGAAAGCTGAGTGAAACCATACGCGACTTGCTGGAGTGGTACCCGGAAAAAGTCATGTTCGGAACTGATCTATACCCGAATACACCAGAGATTAACTGGGAGGAAATCGGCTGGCAGACAACGCAATCCGCGCGCGAGGCGCTGGCCATCGCCCTGACCGGAATGATGCAGGATGGCGAGATCACGCGGGAAAGGGCGCTGGAACTGGCCCACATGGCGCTGCATGACAATGCCACCAGGCTTTATGGGATGGTCACAACGCCGGGCCCCGCGACATCGGAATCTAAGGCTACCGTCTCAAAATAAGACACCGGCAAAAGACCTCCATTTTAATGTGTTTTCGGCAACTTACCCCTTGACTTGGGCACAGGACACTGCAAAACTCAGCATGTCCAACTGGCCGAGTTGGATGGTGTACTGATAGTTGGCTGAAGTCAGGCTTCAAGACGGTGAACCTCTTGAAAATGCCTTATGCGGCTTTAAAAGAAATGTCCAGCAAGGGGACATCATTAAGGATGTAAAGCGGCATCTCTGCTATCTTAAGCCCGGCGAAAAAACGCCGTGTGAAGGAGGCTCTGGCGCGCAACGCAGTCACAAAATGACGCGCTCAGAGCAGGATTAAGCATTACCCGGATCGTTTCCCTCGAACGTCCCGGCCTTATACAAGATGTGGCAGTCGCGGATTTATAGGAACTTGTCTCGCAGGTTTTTGTTGTAAAACACGGCACGGGCCGTGTGGGCCGAACCCGGTGGCAGGGATTCACTTCTGGGATTTCCATTGAGAGACGTGTGTGCTCTGGCCGGATTCCTGGGCGTGAATGCAGGAAAGGGGGCACTCTCGATGGAGTTCCAGGACAAGGTTCTCAAGTGTGTGGACTGCGGCGCCGACTTCGTGTTCACCGCTGGTGAGCAACTATTCTTCCACGATAAACAATTCAAGAACGAACCCAAACGCTGCAAGAATTGCAAAGGCAAACGGGCCCAGGCGCTGGGCTTGCCGCAGAATGGCGGCAACTACCAGCGAGTGGAAACCAAAGCTGTCTGCTCCGGATGCCAGCGGGAAACCACCGTGCCGTTCAAGCCCACGCAGGGACGTCCAGTGTTTTGCCGGGAGTGCTTCCAGCAGCGCAAGACAACCGCTGCTTCAGCCTAGCCAATCTTCTCTGGAAGTTGGGTACTACAGCGCAAAAGGCAGCAGTGTGTTCTGAAGCCCGTGTTTTTTTAAGCCGTATTCTTAGGCCGGCTTCTTGACCGCGTGGGCTGCTGGTGATTTGCCGCCCGCCCGCGCTGCCCGTTGCTGTCTCTGGTCCTCATGCTGGATCAGCAATACTTCGATACGGCGCAGGAGATCGTCAGTGTTCATGGGCTTCACCAGCATGGACTGGGCGCCCTGTGTCTTCCAGTCTCCGCCCAGCAGTGGGTAGGCCGTAAGAATCGCCACCGCGGGACTATAGTCCGTCTTCTTGGCCGCGCGGATCACATCGTAACCGGCCTTTTCATGCTCCATTTTCATGTCGGTAATCACCATGTGATAGGTGTTGGCCTTGAGCTTGGAGATGGCTTCCTTGGCGGAGATCGCTGTTTCAACGTCGAAATTGTGAATTTCCAGAATCGTCTTAAGGGTCAGCAAAATCGCCAGTTCATCATCGACCAGGAGGATGCGTCGTTTCATGGGAAACTCCAGGGGAGATTCTGAAAGCACTTTAATCGCGCTAGTGAGATGCGGCAGCAACCCCATTTGGTTGTGAGCTGCTGCAGGAGTCGTACATCGGAAGTCCCAATTATAATACTGAACTGTGCCGGGATTTTTTGTACAGAGCTTTGGTTGCCGCGCCACGCAGGCGGACGGGGACGCCATCGAACGCCAGCTTGCGGCGCAGGGCCTGTCTCCGGCCAGTTCCGCCCGGGAAGCCGAATTTGTGGTCCTCAATACCTGCACCGTGACTGCGGCCGCGGACCAGGACGCCCGCGCCTCCATCCGGCGCATCCATCGCGAAAATCCGGGCGCAAAGATCATGGTTACCGGCTGCTATGCCCAGCGCGCGCCGCACGAGATCGCCGTACTTCCGGGCGTCACCTGGGTGGTGGGAAATTCGCACAAGCATCTCGTGACGGAGATCGCTACAGCTCACGATTGGCACTCGGAAGCTCTTCGGAATGATTCTGTCGGGCAGAGCCGGCCGCAGGATTTCGTCTCGCTGGAAACCGTAGCGCTCTCTGCGCCTGCCTTCACGCTGGTGGGAGACATTTTCGCCCACACCGAACTGGTCGCCGCACCGGTTTTCACCGGCGAGAGCATCGCCGAAAAAACCAGGCCCAACCTGAAAGTCCAGGATGGATGCGGCAACCGCTGTTCTTTCTGCATCATTCCCAGCGTCCGCGGCCAGAGCCGGTCCATGAAGGCGGAGCGCGTGATCGAAGAAACCACCGCGCTGGTTGCCGCGGGCTATCGCGAGATTGTGCTCAGCGGTATCAACCTGGGCCGCTGGGGCCGCGACTTCCAGCCGCAACAGAGGTTTGAGCAGTTGGTCCGCGCTTTACTGGAGCATACCGGCATCGAAAAAGTCCGCATCAGTTCGGTTGAGCCCATGGACTGGAGCGACGAACTGATAACGCTGGCCGCGAAATCACCGCGGATTGCCAAACATGCGCACGTTCCGCTGCAATCCGGGAGCGACCGCATTCTGCGGCGGATGCACCGCAAATACCGCCCGTGGCACTACGCCGCGAAGATCCGCAAGATCCGCGAAGCCATGCCGGATGCCGCGATCGGCGCCGATGTCATGACCGGCTTCCCCGGCGAGACGGACGAACTCTTCGAAGAGAGCCGCAGCTTCATTGAGCATCTGCCCTTCACCTATCTGCATGTGTTCACCTATTCGTCGCGGGCGGGCACGCCCTCGGCCGCCATGCCGGACCAGGTGCCGGTCCATGTGGCGCGGGAGCGCAACCGGGTGCTGCGCGAGCTGGCGGCAGAGAAGAACCGCGCTTTCCGGCAGAGTCTGGTTGGCCGCCCGTTGGAAGTAATTACGCTGCAAGCCGGCGGCGCGGACTGGACTGAGGCGCTGAGTGATAACTATGTGAAGGTCCGGCTGGCGGGCCGGCATGCAGCAAACAAACTATTGAAGGTTGATGTAACGGGGATGGGCGATGAAGATCTGGTGGCCGTGGCGGCGGAAGAAACCGCTCTCGTTGTTTGACGAACCGATTGATTGGCCACGAGACAACTTTTCGGTTGGCCGCCCTCGGATTTCTCCAGGCACGATACCCGACCAGCCGCATGCTAAGAACGCTCCCGGGGCATTTTACGTTGTGAACACCGATTGCATGACCTGTGGCTCCCCTCACGTTCTTGCTCCGGATTTAATAGTTTGGGACAGAGATTCGCAAGGCCATGAACGCCACTGTTATTTCAAGAAGCAGCCAGAGACACCACAAGAAATCGAACAGGCAGTAAACGCAATCAATGGGAGTTGCTGCGGCGCGCTCCGTTACGCAGGCTCAGATCCGGAGATCCTCAAGCGCATCTCTTAGCGGCGCGGCAGCGTCTATATTCGTCGAGGACCATGCTATAATTTTGAAGTCTTGCCGCATGTGTGGCACTCCCCGCAATTCCACTAAAAACGTGAGTTTGCCGGGACGTTCAGGGAGGATCGCATAGATAAACGCTTTATTAAGATGAATGAGCGCATCCGGGCGCGCGAAATCCGCGTGATCGGCCCAGACGGTGAACAGCTTGGCATCATGACACCGCAGGATGCGACCCGAAAGGCCCGTGAGCAAAGTCTTGACCTGGTAGAGATCTCCGCCACTGCGGTGCCGCCTGTGTGCCGCATCATGGACTACGGCAAGTTCCTCTATGAACAGGAAAAGAAGGAACGGGCGGCGAAGAAGAACCAGAAGCAGATCGTCCTGAAGGAAGTAAAGTTCAGCGTCAACGTGGACGAGCACGATTACGTCACCAAACGGAACCATGTTCTGCGGTTTCTGGCCGAAGGTGACAAGGTCAAAGCCAGCCTGCGTTTCCGTGGACGCGAAATGGCCCACCAGAACCTGGGACGCAAAGTGCTGGAACGCCTGGTAACCGAGGTGGGCGACAAAGGGATTGTGGAATTCAGGCCGCGCATGGAGGGCAATACCGTGCACGTGATCCTGGCTCCGCCGCGCCAGGTGCCCGGAGGCAAGAAACCGGAGAGTCCAGCGGGGCAAGCCGGGAGCAAGCGACCGGAACCTAAGGCGCAGCCGGCGCCGCAGTCACAGCAGGCTGCACCGGCCGGCGAAACTAAGACTGGATCGTAAGACAAGCAGTTAGCAAATGGCAGATAGCAATTAGCCAGAGCTGGTTGCACCGGCAGCAAGCCATGGGCAATTGCTGTGTCTGCAGGGTTAGACCGTTCGAGTCTTGATTTTGCTAATTGCTAGTTGCTATTTGCTTATAAAGATATGCCTAAACTAAAAACGCACAAAGGCGCAGCTAAACGCTTCAAGAAGACCGCCACCGGCAAGATCAAGCGCGGCAAAGCGTTCAAGCGCCATATCCTTACCTCCAAGGCGACCAAGCGCAAACGCCAGCTCGATACCGATACCCTGGTGAGTGACGCTGACGCGCCAAAAGTCCGGAGAATGATCCCGTATTCGTATTAATGATTCGGGACAGAGTTCGGCCCGCCTGATTTGAACGTCAGCGCTGAGGCCGGACCTGAAAAACAGCGAGCGAAGAGGGACCTAAAACCTTCCCTCCAGCCGCGATAACCGCCGGCAATCCGGCAACAAAAAGGGAGCAACAAATGCCTCGCGTAAAACGTGGTACTAAGCGCCGCCAGCGCCGCAAAAAGATCCTTGAGCGCGCCAGCGGGTATTTCCTGACAAAATCAAAACTTTTTCGCTCCGCCAAAGAATCGGTGGAGCGCGGACTGAAGTTTGCCTACACCGGCCGCAAGCAGAAGAAGCGCCAGTACCGGTCCATCTGGATCGTGCGCATCGGCGCCGCCGCCCGCGCCCAGGGCATCAGCTATAACCAGTTCATCAGCGGCCTGAAGAAGGCCGGCGTGGAACTGGACCGCAAGATCCTGGCAGATATTGCCACGAACGACGCTTCAGGCTTCGTAGCATTGGTAGAGACGGCCAAGCGCGCGAACAGTAAAGCGGCCTAGCTTCATACCTGACGCAGAGAAGGCTCAATAGCAGGAGTCATGAAGACCATAGTAGGAATAGCGCTGCTGGTTTTTGGCATGATTGCAGTATTCGCTGCCAACCTCTTGCCTTTTCAAGCTGAAGCAGATCTGCTCGACAAGCGCCCCAGCCTGTCGGGCAGATTTCCCATTTGGTGGAGCATGAAGCAGCACCCCGAAATCCAGCGGCTTTACAAAAGTGAGTTTCCCAACGGACAGAAGTTTCGATGGTCTCGGTTGTGGGCAGTCATTGCTTTTGGTTCATTTCTTGCGGGCCTGTTGATGCTGCTGGACGTAAAGTAATCGGGCAGAGGTAGGAGCATTTTGACCTATCGCCAGCCGCATATCAAAAACCCTTCACGTTTGTCATTGGAAAAGTTTTTGCTGCCCAGAGTACAATCCCTGCTATGTTATCGCGCAGATCTTTTTTCAAGACCGCCGGTCTGGGCGCGGCTGTGGCTGCGACCGCAAGCTTTCCTACTGGGCTTCTGAGCTGGGCTGAACCGCAACGCGCGCCCCAGCCGGGCGGGCCCATCCTGCTGAACAGCAATGAAAATGCTTATGGACCGTTTCCCAGCGTGCTGGCGCTTAAGAACCCGTTTCAGGACGCCAATCGCTATCCCGACCGCGGCTATGACCAGCTCATCGAGCGCATCGCCGCCATGCACAAAGTGAAGGCCGACCAGGTAACGCTGGGTTGCGGCTCAACCGAGATCCTCAAGGTCGCCGCCAGCGCATTTACCGGTCCGGGAAAGAAACTGGTGATGGCCTCGCCTACATTTGAAGCCATTGGGTTTTACGCCCAGGCAGTCAAGGCTGATGTGGTGAAGGTCCCGCTGGCTTCCACCTATGCGCACCAGCTCACGCAGATGGCGCAGGCCGTGGGCAAGGACGGCGGCTTGATTTACATTTGCAATCCCAACAATCCCACCGCCAGCCTCACGCCGCGCCGCAGCCTGGAGAATTTCATCCGTGACCTGCCGCCGAACACCTACGTGCTGATGGATGAGGCCTACCACGATTTTGTTCCTGTCTCCGCCGACTACATATCGTTCCTGCAGACCCCGGTGGACGACGAACGCGTGATCCTGGCGCGCACGTTCTCCAAGATTTATGGCATGGCCGGCCTCAGGCTGGGCTATGCCGTGACCTCAGCCCGGAATTCCAAAGCCCTGGCGGCACACAAGCTTGAGGACAGCACCAATATCCTGGCCTTGCGCGCCGGCGTGACTTCGCTGGACCATGAAGATGAACATAAGATCGCGGTGCAGAGAAACGGCTTTGATCGCGATGAATTCATGCGCCAGGCCGCGCTGCGCAAGCTGCAGGTGATCCCTTCGTGGACCAATTTCGTCATGTTCAACGCCCAGCGCCCGGTGCGCACCGTGATTGATTATTTCAAGAACAACAACATCCGCATCGGCCGGCCCTTCCCGCCCATGGACACGTTCGCGAGGATCTCACTGGGCAAGCCCGATGAGACGAAAGCGTTCTGGCAGGTGTGGGACAAAATGGTGGCGGCCAAATAAGACTCGCGCATCGATGGCTTATGACGCGGTCATGCGTTGGGCACGCTGGTCCATTGCGCAGTCGCGAAAAACCTAGGCTGCAGCCATACCGGCGACTTTCTGCTTCAGCCTGCCGAACCGCCGGACCACGTGCCGGATTGCCAGCGTGGTGGCAAGCGTGCAAAGGAAGCCAAGAAAAACCGCAAACGGAATGTAATACGGCCCCAGCATTTCCACGCCCGGCGGTGGTTCGGGAAAGCGCGCCAGATTAATGCCCTGCTGGCTGACGAACAACCCGACATGGTGGGGGAACACCGGCTTGAGCAGCGCAGTGATGTAGAGACATGCTCCCAGGGTGTATCCCAGCAGGGCGAGCACGAAGACCACGTAACCCTGAATGCCTGTAAGGGTCCACCGAAACAGGGTTCGCAACAGGCTCCAGGGAGAGATCTTCCATGCCGACTTGTTCAGAAGCAGCTCCAGCCGATACTGCCGGGCAATCTCCACCGGCGTTCCCATGGCCGTAAGAACAGTCCGGCAATCATCGTCCGTGGGCACCGCGATCTGTTCTAAACGATCAAAGACGTGCGCCCGCAGCTCGCGTACCACTTCGTCTCTTTTCGGCTGCGGCAGGTCAGAGAGCTGCGTGGTCAATGCCGCGAAATAGCTTTCAATCATCGGACTGGATGTCATAGCGCTCACGAGCGTCCTTTCCCGTTCAATACTGGCTTCAACAAGAGATTTAGATTTGCCGAAAAACCGTTCCAGAACTGGGCCATGGAAACAACCTTCTGCCGCCCCGCCGCGGTAAGCCAGTAGTACTTTCTCGGATGTCCGGCGTCAGCTTCCACCCACTCGGACTGCAACAGCCCGTCTTCTTTAAGTCGCGCCAGGATGGGATACACGGTGCCTTCCGCCAGCACCAGGTTTGAGTCCGCCTCCAGCCCGCGCAGGATCTCCAGACCGTAAAGCCTCTTGTCCCACAAGCAGGCAAGAATGGCCAGTTCCAGACATCCTTTGCGCAACTGCGCTTCCCACTTCTCCGTGGGCTCCGGCTTCGGGTCTTTTCTAAGCAATGCCATATACCTTGTATTACTATGTATATTGCAGTGCTTTGCCAATGTCAAGCGACATTTGGGATGAAGCATGGTTGACCCCGCCGGATCACAAATGACCGGCTGCGAATCAGCCCCGGCAAAACCCAAGGGTCTCTCAGCGATCCCTGGCTTCACGAAGCGAGGAGACAACTCGCTTGATTCGTTGTCCATCTGTGATTAGTTGATCTGTAATTAGTTGACCATGATTAGTTGACCCACGATTAGTTGACCCAGTGGAACGCCGAGGAGGACTTCATGCCGATTCTGGACAAAGCTGCCAAGTGGACCACCAACAAAATGCCCAAGGTCATCGGGCCAAAAGCGCATTCCATCATCGACTACGCCATGGCTGCTTCGTTCTTCGGCATGGCGGCGTTCTTTTGGCGTCGCAACAAGCGTGCCGCGGTCAGCGCGCTGGTCTGCGGGGCCGCTGAAACCATCACTGCTCTCTGCACGAACTACCCCGGCGGGATTGTTGCCGAGATCAGCTTTGAGACCCACGGCGCCATTGATTTCGGCTTGAGCGGCATGGTCGCGAGCATGCCGGAAACGCTGCGCTTCAGCCACGAGCCGGAATCACGCTTCTTCAGGATGCAGGGCCTGGCGCTGGCCACCGTCGCCGGATTTACGGACTTCACCGGCAGCGGCAAAGGCGGCCAGTTAAAAGAGTTGGAGCGGCACGCGGCGTAGGAAACACTCAGCATTCTGCACTAGCATTCTGCTTTTTCTGCAATCCCGAAGCGCAGCTAGGGATCCCTATTCGCAACGAAGTTTGCACCCGCGCCATACACGCCAATCAACGCAGACTACATCAACCCTCATTAGCACCGCGGGTTAGTCTGGGTGCAGCATTCAGAACCGTGAAGCCGTCGCGGCCATTGCGATCCCTCGCTTCGCTTCGGGATTTTAGAAGAAGGTCTACTTGCTTTCTTTCCTTATCCACAAGCGATTGCGCTATACTCCGCAATAACTTCATCTCCCGAGGTGTTGCGCACCCATGTCAGTGAAACTAGCCCGCGAACTGGAACCTGCGACGGAAACAAGGGCCGGCGGCGACGATTTTCCCGCGTTGGAAGAAAAAATCTACAAAGCCATTGAGCTGCTGAAGTCGGCGCGCGAAGGCAAGGCGGCCGCGGAGCGCGATGCCAACCGTTTGCGCGAACAGCTGGAAACCCGCGAAGAAGAGTTAGACGTTCTGCGCGGTGAAATGATCGCCCTGCGCAAGGAGCGCGAGGAAGTCCGCGGGCGCGTGGAAAAAATGCTCAAGCAGATGGACGCCCTGGTGGCTGAGAGCTGAGATGGCCTTCATCCAGCACAGCATGACCACCACGCAGTTTGAGCTGCACGGCTATGCAGTGGTGCAGACGCTGGGGCTGGTGCGTGGCATCATTGTGCGTTCGCGCTCCATCTTCGGCACCATCGGCGCCAGTTTGCAGACGCTGGTCGGCGGCAACATCACCTTGCTGACCAACTTATGCGAGAGGACCCGCCAGGAGGCGCTGGACCTGATGCTGCAGCACGCCGGCCAGCTCGGCGCCAATGCCGTGGTCGGTGTGCGTTATGACGCCACGGAAATCATGCAGGGTGTGACCGAAGTCCTGGCCTACGGAACAGCGGTCGTGGTCGAGGCAAAGCGCGGTTGACCCGGGAGGAAGTAGCGGCAAGAGCCGCGACAAAAATGAAAATTCTCTTGACCCTGCGCCCAGTGGAACGATAATCAGTCCAGCAGAATTTGTTTTTGAAGGAGAACCGCCTTGGTGACACAACCGACAACAGCGCCGCCCGTCCGAGTGGAGATTTATGACCAGGTCTATAACCTCCGCGGCGTGGATGCGGAGTACATCATGAAGCTGGCGGAGTTCGTTGACGGCAAGATGCGCACCGTGGGCGAGCAGACCTCCACCATCGATTCCCTGCGCCTGGCCGTGCTGGCGGCGCTGAATATCGCCGACGAATACCACATCCTGAAAAAGAAATACGATCTGCTGGCCGGAGAGTTCAATCGCCGCGCCGGGCAGTTAGCCGGCGCCCTGGACGAAGTCCTCGAAGACGACCGCCGGGCAGGCTAGCTCGCGACTCTCCTGCTCACAAACAATTTGTCGCTATGCTGCAAACCGCCCGTGCCCGCCGGTTTCAGGCATTTGTAAAGCTGCGGTAAACTTTTCTTCGACGTGCAAAAAAATGGCGTGCCCACTTGCCATCTACTCTGCTTTTCATTAGCATCAGTCCTGACAACCGGCCTGCAACGCAGGTGAGAACGGTAACCGTTCATGAACCAACATTCAATGAACAGGGGGCCTGACTCGTATAATAACGGCTCGGTGTGCGAGGTTCCGCCAGTACGGAAATGCCTAAAGAGCCGCGGCGGGTTCCCACCATCTTAGGATGGGTTCAGAACGGCCCGGTCGCACGGCTGAGTGGGTCGGTCGTTGTTTTTGTCGCTTCGCTCCAAACCGCTTTGAGAGCGTTCTCCATTCTTTGATTGTTTTGCTCCTGATGGCTGGCGGCTCGGCGCGCTAGTCGGCCTCGCCGCAGATTCTTGCCTCAAGCTCGCTTCGCTCCAAACCGCTTAAGCCGCATTGCCCTGCCTTAAGACTATTCTGCTCCTGCGGCTTGTGGTTCGCCGCTGCTT
>JBGPZS010000530.1:0-2972 GCA_041493865.1 Terriglobia bacterium | reverse complement strand
ATCTAGGATTCCAAAGGACTTATCAAAATCATCCCAGATTGGCATAGGGTTGAGCGGTTGGCTGAATGCCGACGGCTAAGTGCTGATTACTAGTTTTCAAAGATCCGTCCAGATACTGCTATTCCTCGCTGAAAGGAAAGTGTTAGAGTCTACCATTTGTTCGCCTAGCTGTCAACGACAAAATGGGCAGCCGTCTGCTTTCTAAGTAAGGGCATTCATTTGAAGACCGCCGACATCCGCGTGGAACTACTTCGGCTCCAGCCTCAACTCATGTGCCTTCGTACTCTGCACGGCTGCATCCGAGAACGCCAGCGTGAACGTCTTGTTGTTGTACCAGGCGTCCCAGTGGTCCATGTAGTGCGGGCTGAAGGGCTGGCCGGATTCGCCGAGCACAATGTTGAACGTGGAAGCATCCAGGTTGGAGAAGTCTACGGTCATCCGCTCAGACGGGCCAAAGCCGCGTCCCACCTGCTTGACCGTGTTGCCGCCGCCGGATTGCGGATGCATGCCTGGCCCAGCGACGCTCATGTGGCCATGCAAACCGGGAAGCCCGCCGAACACCGGATGGCTGATTACGACCGGATAAGTTTCTCCATACTTCCATGATTGCAAATTGGCGGGCGCATCTTTGAGCGCCTTTTCGACCGCTGCGGTGAGCAGGTCATTGAAGTTGGCATAGCCGGGCGGCAGCCATCGCGCCGGCTGGTTGGCGACGATGTTTTCGAGAGCCACAGCTTTATCCGGCCATTCGTAGTTGTCAGCGTCATTGCCCAGCTTGGGATCGAGCAGCATCTCCCACAGGTAGCGGCGTGTGCGGACTGCAATGGTCGGCGCGGCGGCATCGGCCAGCATGCGTCCATCCCAGCCGCGCATTATGTCCGCGGCTTTGCGCGTGCGGTCGGTGGCTTTGGAGCTATGGTCGATGGCGTACACAAACTTGCCGGCGAAAAAGCGGTCGTACTCTGACGTGATGTCGGTCTGCAACGCGAGCATGTCCGCTGGAGAAAACTTTTTGCCCGATTCCAGCACCTTGTATATGCGCTCGGTGCGATACGGCGGGGCCCACTGCGTGGCGAGCTGATACGGGTAACCCTGGGGCGTGATCTTGGAATTCGCCGTGGCGATGATTCCCGAAGGCGGGTTGTACAGGCTGGGCAGCTTGTCAAAAGGAACGTAGCCGGTCCAGTCATGCTTTCCGTCAGCGCCGGAGACGGGCACGGTGCCTTCGCCCGCTCCGGGGCCCCCGGCGCGCGCTTCGCGTGCTGGGGTGGTTGAAGCGCGTATGGGCACAAAACCCATGGGCTGGTAGCCGATGTTGCCGTCGATATCGGCGTAAACAACGTTTTGTGATGGCGTGGCAAACGCTGAGAGCGCTTTGCGGAACTGCTCCCAGTTCTGCGCCGAATCAAGATCAAACAGCGGCACGCTGATGGCGTGAGGATCATAGACCAGCCATCCCAGCGCGATCTGCCGAGTTTCACCGCGGAGCAAGCTGGTAATGATGGGCCCGTGGCGCGTTACGGTCACGTCAAACGGCACATCCGGCTTGCCCTTGACGTGAATGATCTGGTGATCGATCTCCGGCTTTTGCCAGCCGGTGGGTGTCTGGTATTCGCCCGCGGCGTTGAAGTTTTCAATGAACAGGTCCTGCACATCCGGATTGAGATTGGTGAAGCCCCAGGCGATGCGCTGGTTGTGTCCCACGCTGATGAACGGCAGGCCGGGCAGGGAGAAGCCTTCAATGTTGAAGTCGCCGGAATGGAGCTGCACCTCATACCACACGCCGGGGACGCGGTGCGGCAAGTGCATGTCATTCGAAAGCAGCGGCTTGCCGGAAACCGTATGCGCGCCGGAGACAACCCAGTTGTTCGATCCCGGCAGGCAGGCTTCGCACGCGTCCCATGCACGCCCGATGTTGGCGTGAACGGGCAGAGAGGAGTCACGTTCATGATCCCGTGGATAGACGGCGCGATTGGCAGGGACGGCCAAGCCTGTGCGCTGCGCGGGTACTTTCGGTGCATTCTTTGTTGGAGTGTTCGGTGTATTTGCGCTGAATCCCGCTTCGCTCGCCGGCGGATGATCATGCGGTGAGTCGGGCGGATAGAGATCGGCCATCAGTTCGGGCGAGAGCTTGGCGCCGATCTTCTCCCGCCAGTATTCAATCTCATACTGCGGGTTCAGCAACTGGCTCATGCCGATCCCGATCAGGAACGAGTCGGCGGGCGACCACGGCTGCGGTTTGTAGCCAAGAAGGCGGAACTCCATGGGCAGGTTGTCGCGGTGCTGGTCGATATAGGCGTTTACGCCTTTGGCGTAAGCGTCAAAGAATGCGCGATCGCGCGCAGGAAGCTGTTGTACCACGCGCTCGGACACCACGCGCAGGCGTATGATGCGCTGCTGTTTGTCGTAATCCACCCAGGTCTGGCGCGGACGAACGGTGGCTGTCGCGCGCGAAACCGGTTGCGGCGGACCGCTGGACGCGGGAAAAATTTCCGCCATTTCACCGCCGACCGCGCGCCGCGTCAGGTCCATCTGCCACAGGCGGTCTTGCGCAGTAACGTAACCCTGCGCGAAAAAAAGGTCCTGCAGGTTCGCCGCGGTCAGGTGCGGGACACCATGGCTATCGCGCACCACCAAAACGGGCGATTGCAAGCCGGAGAGCGTGATGGTGCCATCGAGCTGCGGCAGGGAAGAGCGGGCAGCATTGTAAAACCAGAAAAATGCCAGCGCCCCGGCAATGATCACCAGCAGCAGAGTCCAGAGGACAATCCTGAGGAGGATTCCGAAAAAGCCTTTGCGCGATACGGGAGCTGCAACAGTGGTGGCCATGTGCCAAGATTTTACGGGAAGGGGTGGGAGTCGGCAAATTGGCAAAACTGTCGCCGGTATTAATAAGAGCTTGTGAAATCATAGGAGTTGCGTATAATGAAAATGAATTTCATTTTCATTTGCAGGTTTTTTGGACCGATACT
>JBGPZS010000523.1:0-3081 GCA_041493865.1 Terriglobia bacterium | reverse complement strand
CTCGCCAATGGCAATGTTTATACCGCCTTTGCCTCTTACGGAGACATTGAGCCTTACAAAGGTTTTATCTTTGCCTTCAACGCCACTACTCTGGCCAGGACAGCAGTCTGGAACGTCACTCCGACGGGCGGCGAAGGCGGCATATGGATGGGGGCCGCGGGACCCGCCGCGGACGCGAATGGAAACATCTTTGTTGCTGTTGGCAATGGAACCTGGGATGGCGTGAGCAATTTCGGCCAGAGCGTGGTAAAGCTGGATCCCACGCTGCACGTGATGGATTTCTTTGCTCCCTTCAATGCGAACGAATTGAACGTTGGAGATCACGACCTGGGCAGCGGAGGCGTATTGCTGGTGCCCGACCAGACCGGGGCTTTCCCCCACGAAGCCGTGGTTTGCGGCAAGAACGATCCCATCTTTGTCCTCAACCGCGACAACCTGGGGAAAAAGGGCGTGGCGGACAACAACCAGATCATTCAAAACGTGCTCGGCCAGCTTGGCGGAGATAACGGGCTCCAGGACGAAGACCACTGCTTTACTACGGCGGCTTTTTTCCAGCAGACGCTGTATTTTATCGGCAACAATGACGTCATCAAGGCATTCTCGCTGGATGCGGCCAGCGGGAAGCTATCGCTCACGCCCACATCCAAGGGCAGTTTTGCTTTTGTCTTTCCCGGTGGCCAGCCCGTGGTATCGTCGAACGGCGCAAGCAACGGGATTGTCTGGGCCGTGGACAACAACCCGGCAGCGTCCCTGCATGCTTTCGACGCAAAGGATGTCTCCCGCGAACTGTTCCGAAGCCCCTCGATCGGGCAGGCAGCCAAGTGGGCGGTGCCCACCGTGATCAACGGCAAAGTTTACGTGGCCACCAAGACCAGGCTCGTGGTCTTCGGCTTGAATTAATTTCAATTCAGCGTAGGTTTGCCGCCACTTACTCTTTCACCGCGCATCCGGCGCTTCTACCCACACGCTTACCGCATATCCATCCGCCTCTTCGGCAAGCGCTTTCTCCCAGCCGGCCCCCAGCTCCGGGAGTTCGGCCGGACCTTGAATGCGCGCGAACACTTTGAGGGTGGGCCCTTCTCGTGGAAGCTGCAAGTGAATCACGCCGTTGACCAGTTCGGCCTGGCACGTGCGCTCGGAGTTGTTCACGTACCTTTTGCGCAGGGCCAGCAGAGACACATACCAGTCCAGCATCAGGTTCTCACCCTGAGCGAACTGCCAGTTCAATTTTGAGCGCGCAAAAGTTGACTGGGCTTGCGGATCAGGGACACCGTCAGGGACGAAACTAAAGTCTTTGAATTCATTCCTCCGGCCTTCAAGCACGGCCTTTTGCAGCGCGGAATCACCATAGTCGGTAAAAAACAGGAAGGGGTTGGGCTCATCATACTCCTGTCCCATGAAGAGCAACGGTGTTTGCGGGGCGAGCAGGAGCAGAGCGGCAGCGAGCATGCGCGCGCCGCGTGGAATAAGCGCGGTCAGCCTTTCGCCGCACGCGCGGTTGCCTGCCTGGTCGTGGTTCTGCAGGCAGATCACGTGCGCTGGCGCCGGCATGTGGGCGCTACTGGCGCCGCGCGGGCGTCCGCCCCAGAACTGGAATGGCTGCCCCTGAAAAACAAATCCATCCTGCAACGCGCGGGCAATCTGCTCCGGGCGGCCAAAATCCTGGTAGTAGCCCTTGCGCTCGCCGGTAAAGAATGCGTGGATGGTGTGATGGAAGTCGTCACTCCAGATGGCATCCAGGCCAAACCCATGGGCTTCGAGCGGACGCACCAGCTTGTCATCGTTCTCGTCAGTCTCCGCGATCACGCACACCTCGCGGCCAAGCTCCGCGGCCAGCGCAGCGACATTTTTCTTGACCTCGGCCAGAATGTGTATTGGCGAATCGTCCTTGATGGTCTGCACGGCGTCCAGGCGCAGGCCGTCCATGTGGTACTCGCGGACCCAGTAGAGGGCGTTCTCCACAAAGTAACGGCGCACGCCTTCACTGCCCGGCTGATCGTAATTGATGGCCTCGCCCCAGGGCGTTTGGTGTTTCCCGGTGAAGTACGGACCGAAAAGCCGCAGATAGTTGCCTTCGTTGCCCAGGTGGTTGTAGACCACGTCCAGCACCACGCCTATGCCGATCTGATGCGCCCGGTTTACCAGACGCTTGAGTCCATCAGGTCCGCCGTAACTGGCTTGCACCGCGTAGGACGAAACGCCGTCATAACCCCAGTTGCGCGCGCCGGGGAAGGCGGCCACCGGCATGATCTCAATCACAGTGACGCCGAGATTTTTCAGGTAAGGCAGTCTGGCGATCGCGGCGTCAAACGTACCTTCAGGCGTGAACGTGCCAATGTGGAGTTCATAAATCACGTAGTCGCGCAGGGGCAGGCCGCGCCAGCCTGCATCAGTCGCCGTCCAGGCAAATCTTTCTGGATCGACAATTTCCGTTGGCCCGTGCACGCCTTCCGGCAGCAGCCGTGAAACCGGATCAGGCACCGGTTCATTTTGGTCGACAATATAGAAATACCTGTCACCCGGGCGGGCGAAAGCTTGCAGCTCGAAGCGGTGATCGCCCGCGTATTGCATGGCCCAATCGTGCGTGCCGTGCTCGTTGATCAGGCGCAAGGTAATCGACTTTGCCAGCGGCGCCCACACGCGAAACTCGCAGCTATCGCCGGCGAGGCTGGCGCCAAGCATACTGGGCATGGTTTTGCCTACTGTGCGGGTACTCACGTATCTTGAGAAGGACGATCTGACCTTGAGGATGCTTCTGCAAAATAAACCAGAATTGATTTTAGCTTCATCTTCGCCACGGCGGCAGGAGTTGTTGGGCGAGACCGGAGTCGCTTTCCAGGTCCATGCCCCCCATATCAATGAAGATCAAATGGCCAGCGAACAGCCGCTTGTATACGCGCTGCGGCTGTCGCGCGAGAAGGCGCAAGCCGTGGCCCAGCACTATCCGCAAAGCTATGTTCTAGGCGCGGACACGATTGTTGTGGTGAACGGCGAAGTCCTGGGCAAGCCAAGAGACCGCGCCGACGCAGTGCGCATGTTGCGCCTGCTCTCAGCACGGGAGCATCAGGTCACCACCGCCGT
>JBGPZS010000529.1:0-3002 GCA_041493865.1 Terriglobia bacterium | reverse complement strand
GCGGCTGCGCTCCGCAGCCAGCGAACAGAATGCTCTTGGCCTTGAAGTAGCTGTCCATGTCTTTGTGGTAGTCAAGATGGTCACGCGTAAGATTGGTGAAGACCGCAACCTCATAGGGCACGCCCCACACCCGTTCTTGCACCAGCGCGTGCGACGAAACTTCCATCACGGCGTGCGTTGCGCCGGCGGCAAGGGCTTCAGCAAAAACCTGGTTCAACTCCAGTGCTTCCGGCGTGGTGTGCGGCGCGGGCAAGGCCCTGAACGCCATGGGCATGCCTGGCTGAGCCGGAACGTGATATTCAATGGTCCCAATCAGGGCCGACTGCCTGCCGCAGTGGCGCAGGATGGCTTCGCACAGAAAGCTGGTTGTGGTCTTGCCATTCGTGCCGGTAATGCCGATGATCTTCAGTTTCTCCGCCGGATGCCCGTAAAAATTGGCGCTCATGCGCGCCAGAGCGCGGCGCCCGTGCGAAACCACGGCCCAGGGGACCTGTTGCCGCCGGTGCTCCGACCTTGAGTCGGTCACCACGGCAACGGCGCCGTGCTTCAAGGCGGAGTCAATATAGCGATTGCCGTCACTGCTGTCGCCATGCATGGCCACAAATACGCAGCCGGGCTGCACACGACGTGAGTTGTAGTCCAGACCGGAAACCTCTGGGTCGCCACCGCTGTGTGAGACGCCTAATCCCCACAACAGATCAGAGAAGTTCATTGAGCTAGATTATATGCATGTTTCTGGAATCCCGACCCCTGAGCTTGCCGAAGGGGAGGGATCCCTATGGCAACGACAATTTGTCAGAAATTGCCACGCTGTTTTTCTTTGGAAGAGCTAAGAGTTTCGAACCGATAGAGGTCCCTCCCCTTCGGCAAGCTCAGGGTCGGGATCTAAGACATGAGGCAACGCTTTCAGCCTGTTGCACGCTTCGGCCAGCTCGGCATCGGTCTTGGCGAAACAGAACCTGATCAGGTTCTCGCCGCCACCGCCGTGATAGAAGGCGCTTCCCGCCACGCTCGCCACGCCGGTCTCACGCAGCAGGTGCAAGGCTTTCTCCCGGCTGGTCTTGCCCGGAAGGATCGACGCGTCAGAGAGCACGTAATACGCGCCTTTCGGGACAGAAGGCGTCAATCCGATCTCCCGCAGCGTATTGCAGAGCAAGTCTCGCTTCTGCACGTACTCTCTGCCGATCTCCTCATAAAAACTCTCCGGCAGCTGCCGGATGCCTTCAGCCACCCCGATCTGCAACGGCGCGGGCGCGCATACATAGATGAGGTCATGAAAATAGGAAATACCCTGCGCCCAGCGGCGGTCGCAAACGGTGTAGCCAACGCGCCAGCCGGTAATGCTGAAGGTCTTGGAATAGCCGGACATGGTGATCGTCCGCTCGCGCATGCCCGGCAGCGTGGCCATGCTGATGTGCCGGCCCTCAAAGATAAAGTACTCGTAAATTTCGTCGGTAAAAACGAACAGGTCGTGCCGCTTGGCAAAACCGGCAATCCACTCCATTTCCTCGCGGCTAAAAACTTTCCCTGAAGGATTGGCCGGTGAATTCAGCACGATGGCCTTCGTGCGCAGCGTGACCGTCCGTTCCAGGTCCTCACGGCTGAACGTCCATTCCGGTGTGCGCAGCGTCACGTACAGTGGAACAGCCTCCACGGCGATCAGCGTGTTCAGGTGGTATCCATAGTAAGGTTCAAAGAGGATGACCTCGTCGCCCGGATTCAGCAGCGCCAGGCACGCGGCATAAAACGCGCCCGTGGAACCGGAGTTGACGATGACCTCCGTCTCGGGATCGCATTCAATGCCGTTGAACCGGCGCATCTTCTCAGCGATGGCCTGCCGGATCGGCGCCAGCCCTTCCGCGCGCGTGTAACTGTTGATGCCGCGGTCCATGGCCTGCTTGGCGCCCGCACGCACCGCCGGGGGAACTTCCGTATCGCACACGCCCTGGGCCAGGTTGATGCCCTGCACCTTCTCGCAGGCAATAGACATGGCGCGAATCTCGGATTGCACGGTACGCGCGGCGCGTCGGCTCAGGGAAAGCGGCATGGAGCTCCTTGCGGCGTTTATCAATTGTACTATTCATTGCCGGCGAGGCCGACTTGCGCGCCGAGCCGGTGGCTTTAAGCGCTGAAGATTGTCAGCGCGGGAAAAGCCTCCCAAGCGGGTTGGAGCGCAGCGACAGAACTTAAAGATGACGGCGACTGGTGAATTCCACCAGCGCGCCCAGCTTGGCGCGGGCGGCGCCGGAGTCAATCGACTGGACCGCCAGCGGCACGGCTTCAGACAGCGAATCGGCGCGGCCAGCGGCCACCAGCGCGGCGGCGGCGTTCATTAGCACAATGTCGCGGCGCGCGGACTTCTCGCCGTCCAGAATCTTCCATATGATGTTGGCATTGGTCTTCAAATCGCCGCCCAGGATGGCGCTCAGAGGCGCGCGCTCCAGTCCGAACTGCTCCGGCGTGACTTCATAGAGACGCACCCATTCGCCGCGCACCTCGCCGATCTTGGTGGGTCCGCTGATGGAGATCTCATCCAGACCGTCAGCGCCATGCACTACCAGCGCCCTGCGAAGACCGAGCATCTTGAGGGCCTCCGCCAGCTTTTCGACGAGGTCCTCTGAATACACGCCAACCACCTGGGCCGACGCGCGCGCCGGATTGGTCAACGGCCCGAGCAAATTGAAAACCGACCGCATAGGGCGCAGCTCTTTGCGCGCCGGCTGCACGTGTTTGGTGGCCGCGTGCATGGCGGGAGCAAACATGAAAGCAATACCTACCTCGCGCAGGCAGTCGGCGATGCGCTGCGGAGGAATGGTGATGTTCACGCCCAGCGCCTCCATCACATCGGCGGAGCCGCATTGGGAAGTGATGCCGCGATTGCCGTGCTTGGCCACGCGGACGCCCGCGCCGGCGATAGTGAGCGCCGTGGCCGTGGAGATGTTGAAAGTATCGCTGGCATCGCCGCCGGTGCCGCAGGTGTCGACCAGCGCCTCACGTTCAGT
>JBGPZS010000319.1:0-5023 GCA_041493865.1 Terriglobia bacterium | reverse complement strand
TGAGAATGGCTTTCATTTCTTTTGGATGGGCGGCGCAGCTCCCGGCTTGGTGGCGGAGATGGCCACGGCGTTGGTGATCTCGATCCAGGCCATCCGCAGCTCAAACAGCACGTTCTGTAACAGCGTTTTTTCGCGGTCGGTGAGATTACCCTTGGTCTTTTCCTGCAGCACCGTAAGCGAGTCAATGGTCTGGCGTGCGCCAATGACGTCCACGCGAGGCGTCTCGTTCTCCTGCCGGATGGCGCCCATCTGAATCAGAGCGCTCATGTAAAACGACTCAATCACGCGCTCAAACGTCATCTCCATCGGGCCCTGGGCTGGGGCCTTGCCCGCGGCGGAAATCATCTCGTCAATTTTCTTGCCGGAAGCCTTGTACGCTTCATTCTGTTGGTGTTGCTCTTCGGGGGTGGGAGCTGGCGGCAGCTCTTCTTCCTGCGCGGGGGCTTGTTCCTGCACGGGGGCTTGCGCGGCCTGCCCGGCGGAAGCTTGTACGGCGTGCTCCACCGGTGGCGCCTCGGGCTGCTTCGCGGGCGGAGGCGCTGCTTGCGCTGCGGGTGGTGGCGCTGGCCTTTCCTCTTCCACTACGGGCGCATCAGGGCGCGGCTCGCCTTCAGTCCCAAATCTGCGGCGATCAGTTACTACAAACTCCGATTTTTTCTCAGCCATACTCCCTCAGTGTTATGTGATTTCAAAAGGCAGGTCTTGAAAAGGCAGATCTTTAAAAGGCAGATCAACGACCGTGGCTTCAATTCCGTTCAGGTCGATCCTGGGCCCTGCGGCCAGTGCTTCACGACGAACGTAACCCAGCCCAAGATAGATGCCCCTTTCGCCCCCAGGCGCGGGCACACGCGCGGTAGACGTGATCTCAGCCAGGGCGCGTCCTTCGGACTCATATTTCCCTATTGCCGGGACCCGGTCGCCGAATACAAAGCCGGCAAACTTGCGGTGCACCTGTCCGCGTGAACGGATACGCTCCACGATCTCCTGCCCGATGTAACATCCCTTGGTGAAACTAATGGCCTGCAATTGTTCGGTTTCCTGCGGCAGGTCGCGATCGCGAATGTCCTGGCCGTAGTTGGGAATCCCGTGCAACACTCTCCAGATCTCCAGCGCTTCCGCGCCCACCGGCTGCGCGCTGGCAGGAGTGCTGACCAGTTTGGTCCAGAGATTTTGAGCTTTTTCTGCTTCAATCCAGATTTCAAACCAGCCGGGCTTTTGCTCCGGTCCGCGCAACAGAGTGGCGGCGAGATTCTCAATACTTAGATCACGAACCTCCAGCGGCTCCATGCCGGCAGCGTTGATTCCAGCGCTGGCAAGTGCGGCCTCGGCTTTGGGCCCGCAGACCCCCAGCGCGATCAACCCTTCGCCGGCGCTGGTTAACTCAACTTTATCCATGATGATGAAGCGCTTCATGGCGTTGATTAGCGTCTCCACCTGGCTTGCGTCCGTATCCAGCACCAGGGAGTCGCCCCGGTTGTAGATGTACATGTCGCCCAGGATGCGGCCCTGCGCGTTCAGAACAAAGTTGTATTTGCCCCGATTTACCGGCAGATCGCGCACGTTGTTGGTCACCATGTTGTGCAACCAGCGCACGCGGTCTTTGCCCGTCGCGTTGATCCTGCCGCGCCAGGCGAGCGAGAAAACGCCGCATCCGGAGCGCAACGCTGCCAGCTCCGCGGCGGGGCTGCCGAAGCTGAGCGCCGTCTCAACGCCGTTATACGCGCCCGTTCGGGTCTCCGCTGAAGCCAGCCAGGGATAAAGAGCAGTCTGCGACATAGCCAATATTTGATTATAGCCAATGCAGGAGGATGCTTGGCAGGGTAGCCGCTCATTGCAAACTCGCCGCCGCAGCAGCACAATGGTCTTATGGCGGATGATCAGCAAAGCCCCAAAAAACAGTGGATAGCCGCGGAAAAGTACCTTCAGCTCGGCTTCACGATCCCTGCTGCCACGGTTGTGGGCTGGCTGATTGGCGCAGGGCTGGATCGCTGGCTGGGCAAGCACTCGTTTTCGCTGGTCGGCCTCATCGTCGGCACCATTGCCGGGTTCGCCTATTTCATCCGTACAGCCATGTCTGAGGATTTTAAGGATTGACTACGCCAGCGGCGGTTGAAGATCGCGAAGCCGGGGCTTTTTCCGCAAACACCTTTCGCCGGATTTTCCTGACCATGATCGTTCTGCTGGTTGCCGGTGCGCCCGTGCTGTGGACAAGATATGGCGGCGGAATGGCGCTGAGCTTCATCATCGGCGGCGGAATTTCCCTCGTCAATTTCTACTGGCTCAAGCGGACCCTGGCGGCGTTGGTCGAGGCCGTTGCCGTGGCCGGTGAGAAGCGGTCTTCAGCCGGGATTGTCCTGCGGTTCGTGCTCCGCTACCTTTTGATCGCCGTGGCCGCCTATGCTATATTCAAGAGTTCTGCAATGAGCTTGCTTGGCCTTTGTGCCGGCCTTTCACTGCCGGTGGGGGCGGTCCTGATTGAAGCTGCTTACGCAATTTACGGCGCGCTTCGACGGGGATTTTAATTTCCAGGTTTTACTGAAACAGGATTACTGAAACGAATGGAACAACTGTGGATTACTGCGCTCTTAAACCGGCTCCTCGGCGGGCCGGTGAACGCAATTCTTCAGGCACTGCCTCCGGCCTTTCGCCCTGCTGACCCCTCGGCCCCTATCAACAACGCCGCGGCGGTTGAGATTCTGGTGATCGCTATCCTGCTGCTCGTTTTCCTCTGGGTGCGTTCGCGGCTCTCAGTGGAGAAACCGGGCGGCAGCCAGCACCTGGCGGAGACCATGCATGAGTTCATCACCAACCAGAGTGAAGAGATCGTCGGGCACCACAGTGAAAAGTTCACGCCATTCCTGGTTTCGCTGTTTCTCTTTATCCTGCTGATGAACCTGATTGGTCTCATTCCCACCTTCGAATCGCCCACGGTGAGCCCGGCGGTGCCGTTTGGCTGCGCTCTGGTGGCATTTTTCTACTACAACCTGCATGGCATCAAGAAGCAGGGACCGTTGAAATTCCTGGCGCATTTTGCCGGACCGGTATGGTGGATGGCCTGGATTATTTTCCCCATCGAAGTCATCAGCACCCTGGCCCGCGTCATGTCGCTCACCATCCGTCTGTACGCCAATATTTTCGCCGGCGATATGGTCACTGCGGCGTTCTTTACGTTGATCCCGATCGGGATACCCGTCATCTTTCTGTTTCTGCACGTTGGCGTTTCATTTTTGCAGGCATACATATTTACTCTGCTGACCACGATCTATCTGTCGGGCGTGGTGGCGGAGGAGCACTAAACAGCAGCAAAGCGCTTCAAGCGTGAGGGCCCCGTCCCCCAGGGCGGACGTCAACCACCCACTGGAAGCAACTTCATTAGGAGAGAGTCAATATGAGCAAAAAAACAGCGTTCATCTTCCTGGCAATGGTCGTTCTCTGCGTGGCCATGCCGGCATACGCTCAAGGCGGAGAAGCCGCGAGCAGCACGTCATTCTTGTGGGCGATCCCGCTCGGCGCCGGCGCTGCCATCGGTATTGCCGGCGGCCTGTGCGGCCTGGGACAGGGCAAGGCCACGGCTTCCGCGGTGGAAGCTCTGGCCCGCAACCCTTCGGCACGACCGGGGATCTTCATCTTCCTGCTGTTGGGGTTGGCGCTGATTGAGTCGCTGGCGCTGTACGCGCTGGTGATCGCCTTCCAGATCATGAAATTCAAACAATAGCCGCAAAGTCTTCGAGACAGCCCGGTCGAGAGGCCGGGCTTTTTCTTTTTCCTCTTGTGCAATCCCGACCCTGAGCTTGCCGAAGGGGAGGGAGCCCTGTCGCCGCGAAATGTTTTTGGTTTTTCGAGAACCTTGGCCTTTGTCGTAGCTATAGTGGTCCCTCGCTTCGCTCGGGACTTCGGAAAAGGTTCGGTGCTATCCTTGATTGTTCATGCCCAGCGTTCCGGCCCTTGAGTTCAGCAACGTCAGCAAGCAGTATCGCGGCTTTTTCCGGAGCCAGTGGGTCACTGCTCTGCGCGATTTTTCTCTGCGCGTTGAGCCGGGCGAAATATTTGGCTTTCTCGGCCCCAATGGCGCGGGTAAAACCACGGCCATTCACCTGGCCATTGGACTCATGTTTCCTTCCAGCGGCCGGGGCGAGATGCTGGGGCATGAATTTGGGCACGCACCCACCCGTCGCCGCGTGGGATTTCTGGCGGAAAACGTTGCTCTCTACCATCGTTCGGCGGCCAAGCTGGTGCGTTTTTACGGTGCGTTGAACGGCATGCGCGACCCGCAGCTCCGCCAGCGCACCACGGAGATGCTGAAGGAGCTGGAACTCACGGATGTCGCCGGCCGCAACGCAGGGAAGTTTTCCCGCGGCATGTTGCAGCGCGTGGGGCTGGCGCAGGCGCTGGTCAACGATCCGGAGCTGCTCATCCTCGACGAGCCGGCCTCGGCGCTCGACCCTCTGGGGCGCGTCCGGGTGCGTGAGATCCTGCTGCGGGCACGACAGGCGGGCAAAACGGTCTTCCTTAGCTCGCACCTGCTGTCTGAAGTTGAGCAAATCTGCGACCGCCTGGCCATCGTGATCAAAGGCCGTGTGGCCCGCGTGGGCACTCTGCCAGAGCTGCTGGAAGCGCAGGACCGGTTTGTGATTACCGCGAAGGGAATTGACTCGCTCATGTTTGAAGGCACGCCGCAGAACGGCTTTATCAAAATCACCGTCCCCGCGCTGAACCAGCGCCGGACGATCGAAAAGATATGGCTGGCCGGCGGTGAGGTGGTGGCGGTAAACCCCATCCGACGTACGCTTGAAGATCTGTTTGTAGAGCTGGCAAACCAGAATGGCGGAGGCCACGGCGAGCAGGACGCCAGAGGGCTGCAATGACGACGTGGACGAAGCTGCTGATCTTGCTCTGTTTGTGTTGGTCCGCTCGCGGCGCCGCCCAGAGCGCCGGGCCGAAATGGAAAGTCGATCTCAGGGAGCGGTACGAATTTCAGGCCTTTGACCGCACCATCAATTTTCGCTGGACGCTGCATCAGGAC
>JBGPZS010000494.1:0-3333 GCA_041493865.1 Terriglobia bacterium | reverse complement strand
CATCAGGCGAAAAGCCACATTGTCACGCACGTTCAGCGAATCAAAGAGCGCGCTTTCCTGGAAGACGATGCCGACCTTGCTGCGCAAATCGAACAACTCTTCCTCTGACATGGTGGTGATGTCGTGCCCCAGAACGTAAATGTGCCCGCTGTCCGGCTTAAGGAGCCCGAGACAGAGCTTCAAGATCGTGCTTTTACCCGATCCGGCAACACCCAGAACCACCTTGGTTTCACCGCGCCTGAGCTCAAAGGAGACACCATCCAGCACCGGAGGCCCTTCAAAGGCGAGAGAAACGTCTTCGAAGATGATCGTCTTGTGGACCGTGTCTGTGGACCTGCTATCAATGGGAGGCATAGCGGCTCAGCTCAAAGTGATGAAGAGCTGCGTGAGGACCGCGTCCACCGCCAGGATGAGCACGGACGCCACGACCACAGCCTGGGTGGTGGACCGGCCCACGCCCTGCGTGCCGCCCTTGGTGTTCATGCCGTAATAACAGCCTACGGTAGCGATGATGAAACCAAAGACCAGCGGCTTGACCAGGCCGGTGATCACGTCGTTGTATTGCAAAACCTGGTAGGCGCTGTTCCAGTATTGATAACTGTCCAGGCCCAGCATGGAAAACGAGATGATCCATCCTCCGGCCAGTCCCACCAGGTCGGAAATGATGGTCAGGAAAAACATCATGAAGACGGTGGAGATCACGCGCGGGGTCACCAGTTTCTTGTAAGGGTCAGTGCCCAGGGCGCGCATGGCATCAATCTGTTCGGTCACTTTCATGGAGCCAAGCTCGCTGGCCATTCCGGAGGCGTTGCGGCCGGCCACCATCAGGCTGGTGAGCACGGGGCCGAGTTCCCGCACCATGGAAAAAGAGACCAATCGGCCGGTGAGCGACAATGAACCGAACTGCTCCAGCGTCTTGGAAGTATTCAACGCCAGCACGATGCCGGTAAACATGCCGGTGAGCACAACGATGGGGAGAGACCCCACGCCAATCAGGTCAGCCTGCTGTATGGCGTCCGCCGTGTAAAACGGTTTGCGGAACGTGTTGGTGACCGCGCGGACGGAAACGTCTGTGTACTCCTGGACAGCGAGGACACTGCGCTTCACGAAATCTAACGGGGAGGTCAGTTCCATCCAAGAGGCAATATAGCAGAGCTTATGCCCATGCCCAAAACGCAGCCGAGGCAAAAGCAGGATTTGTGCGCGGGAAGGCCCTCCGCTACAATCTCTGCCCTATGAGCGCACCTTCAACCTCGGCCAGAAAGTACCTGCACAGTATTCTGCTCTCCAAGGGACGGATGGAGGCACTTACCGACGGCATCTTCGCCATCGCCATGACGCTGCTGGTACTGGAACTGAAGGTCCCAGACCTGCCCAAGTCGGCAGGGACCAGCGAACTGCTGCACAAGATCGGCGAGGAGGCGCCGGCTTTCTTCAGCTTCCTGGTTTCGTTCCTTTATTGCGGGCTGCTCTGGGTGACGCACCACCTGGCGATGCATTTCGTCCGTCATCTGCAGGTTGCCCTGGTCTGGCTGAACCTGCTTTTCCTGATGTCGGTGGCAGTCATGCCTTTTTCCTGCGGCCTGCTGGGGCATTTCCTGGGCAATCGCGCCGCCCAGGAGATCTATTTCGGCAACATGTTCGTGGCAGCGGCCATCATGGCGCTGCAATGGCTGGTGGCGAAAAAGAAGAAGTTGATCAATGAAGACGATCCACGGGCTAGCGCGCTCATGGGGCAGCGGCTCATGTTTTTCCCGCTGGGGCTGAGCGCAGCCATGGTGGCTTCTTATTTCACGCCACTGGCGGGCTCATATGCGCTCATCATCGTGTTGCTGGCGCTGCGGGTCTGGCAGAGAAAGTGGCACCGCAGCCAGGCTATGAATCCCTAGCGCCTTTTTTCCTAATCTCGATGTTGAGCCGCTTGATCTTCTGGTTCAGCGTGGAAAGCGGAATGTGGAAGCGCTCCGCGGCGTCAGTCTGGTTCCAATTGCACTTCTCCAGCATGTTGACGATCAGGCGGCGCTCGCAGTCCTCCACGATTTCAAACAGTGACGCATCCGGGCGGTGCTCAAACATCTTGCCTTCCGAACCGCGACCCACGATGTGGTCTGGGATAAGTTCAATGCCCACCATAGCGCCGTTACAAAGCACCACGGCGCGTTCAATTACGTTCTCCAGCTCGCGGACGTTGCCGGGCCAGCCGTAATCCATCAAGGGGCGCAGGGCCTCAGGCGAGATATGCAACACCGGTTTGCCGTTCTCGCGGGCAAACTTCTCCAGGAAATGGCCGACCAGCAAAGGAATGTCTTCACCGCGGCTGCGCAGCGGCGGCAGGTCCACGGTGATCACATTCAGGCGATAGAAGAGATCTTCACGGAACTTGCCTTCGCGCACCAGCACGTGCAGATCGATATTGGTGGCGGCGATAACGCGCACATCGACCTGCAACTCATGGATGCCTCCCAGGTGCATGAATTTGCGGTCCTGAAGAACGCGCAGGATCTTGGCCTGGGTCTCCAGGCTCATGGTGCCGATCTCATCCATGAAGATAGTGCCGCCGTCGGCGACTTCAAACAGGCCTTTTTTGGAAGAGATAGCGCTGGTGAAGGCCCCCTTCACATGGCCGAACAACGTTGACTCAAGCAGGTCCGCGGGCATGGAGCCGGTGTTGACAGGCACAAAAGCCTGGTTCTTGCGCGGCGAGTTGGCATGAATGGCCTTGGCGATAAGTTCTTTGCCGGTACCGCTCTCGCCCTGGATCAGCACGGTGGAGCGGCTGGAAGCTACCTGCCCAACCAGGTCAAAGATCTTGAGCATGGAGTCAGCCTTGCCGACGATATGCTCAAAGTTGTAACGCTGCTTGAGGGCGCGCTTGAGCTGCTCGTTTTCCTCTTCCACGCGGCGGCGGACGACCGCGGCGCGCACATCAGCCAGGAGCTTTTCGTTGTCCCAGGGCTTCTGGATAAAGTTGGTGGCGCCCTGCTGCATGGCGCGCACGGCGTTATCCAGGGTGCCGTAAGCGGTGATCATGATGACGGCCAGCTGGGAATCACGCGCGCGGATGTCGCCCAGAATCTCCAGCCCATTGCGGTCGGGCAAGGCAAAATCAAGCAAGACCAGGTCGAAGGTCCGCTCACTCAGGCGGGCCAGTCCATCTTCGCCGGTTTCCGCCGACTCCACGCTATAGCCCTCGAATTCCAGCAGGGTCTCCAGCGACTCGCGAATAGCGACTTCATCGTCAATAATGAGGACGGACCCGCCGTAGGCGGCGTCAGTGCGGGGGCGACTTAAGACCGCGGCTTCAGACATTGACTGCCTTTCTCATGGGAAATT
>JBGPZS010000110.1:0-9948 GCA_041493865.1 Terriglobia bacterium | reverse complement strand
GACAACATGCACGTGCGCGGCTACAAAGAAGAAGGTACTACTACCACGCCGTTTGACATGGTGGTACGGAACAATATGGACCGCTTCCAGCTTGCCATCGATACGATTCACCGCGTACCCGGTCTCAAAGCCGATGATGCGGTCGCATTGTTCCAGCGTAAACTGGCGGAGCACAAGGAGTACGTCGCATCCCACGGTGAAGACATGCCTGAGGTCGTCAGCTGGCGCTGGAGCAAAAGCTGAGATGCGCTTGAGCGACGGAGCTCGATAGATGGAACCAGCCATCCTCTGCCTGAATGGCGGCTCGTCTTCGTTGAAGTTCGCAGTGTATCGCGTCTCTGGGCCGGCGGAAGAACGTGTTTTTTCCGGGGCCATAGAAGCAATCGGCGCAGCCTGCGGGAGGGCATGGCTTCGCGCCGGTAATAAGGTGGTCTCCGACAAGAGCGGCACATGCGCAGATCATTCAGAAGCTGTCAAGACGATGTTTGCCGTGCTGCAGGAGAAGGGTGTGCAGGACCTGGCCGCGGCAGGCCATCGTATTGTGCATGGCGGGCCGTTGCTCACGCTGCCGCAGCGGATCGACGCCAGACTTAAAGACACATTGAAGGGCCTGGTCCCTTTTGCGCCATTGCATCTGCCCAGCCAGCTGGCAATGATCGATGCGGTGGCCGCGCACTATCCTGATCTGCCTCAGGTAGCTTGCTTCGATACAGCATTTCACAGCCGCATGCCGGAAGTGGCCAAACGTTTTGCGCTGCCGCGCGAACTTTGGGAGCAGGGAATCAAGCGCTACGGCTTTCATGGTCTTTCGTACGAATTTATTGTTGGCAAACTGGGAAAAGAGATGGGGCAGCGCGCCATCATCGCTCACCTGGGTAACGGGGCAAGCATGGTGGCCCTGAAGGACGGCGTGCCCATCGATACCAGCATGGGCCTGACGCCTACCGGCGGTTTCATGATGGGAACGCGCAGCGGCGATCTCGATCCCGGCGTGCTTCTCCACCTGATGAACCATGGATATTCCGCTGACCGGCTGGAAACGGTGCTCAATCATCAATCAGGAATGCTTGGCGTTTCCGGTCAGACCAGCGAGATGAAGGTCCTTCTGGAAAAACGGCAGACCGACCCGGCGTCCGCCATGGCAGTGGAGATGTTCTGCTACCAGGCACGCAAGTTCATTGGAGCGTTTGCGGCCGTGCTCGGCGGGCTGGATACGCTGGTGTTTACCGGCGGCATCGGCGAGCGCGCGGCGGCGGTGCGGGCGGAAATATGCTCCGGCCTGGAACATCTGGGTGTCGCGCTTGATGCACTGGCCAATCGCGACAACGCTCTGGTAATCAGCGCTGCAGCGAGCCGTTGTATGGTTCGCGTGCTTGAGACTGATGAAGACCTGATGATCGCGCGGCACACTCGCAGTGTGGCTCTTGCGGCGAGTGGAGAATGATCTGAAAGAGCGGCAACAGTGTTGCTTCCCGCGCCACCGTGGCCGACAAGCGTTACTGCATCGTTTAGAAGTACCAAAAGGGAACTCTAGGCTGGATTCGCGTGGTAGCTAGGAAGAAGATCTAAGGTGCTGCCTAACCGCGAAAGAGCTAATGAGACGCCGGTACGCGGTTGGAGCTAACCATCGACATAAGATATTTCTTAAGATTGTAATTGTTCGTACGTGGGGTAGAATGGATTCACTTTAAGACTAGAGATAGGGCTCCCCATGATCTATGGAGAGCAAACCCGGGAAATGCGAATTCTAATCGCAGAAGATGACGCTCCACTCGCAACGTTCATCGCTAAGGCCTTCAAATCCGAAGACCATCTGACCGAAATAGCGGCCAGCGGTGACGACGCGCTGTATCGCATGCAAAAAAAGGCATTCGATTTGCTCGTCCTTGACCTGAATCTTCCTGTCATATCCGGCAGCGAAGTTCTCACCACGGTGCGAAGTGGAAACCCGGATATTCTTATTCTGATTCTCACCGCAACCGATGAAGTGACGGAACGGGTAGCCTGTCTTGACGCGGGCGCCGATGATTATCTTACCAAGCCTTTCTCATTCTCCGAACTCTCAGCACGAATACGGGCCGTGCAGAGACGCAAGAACCGCGGGGGACTGGCGCAACTGAAAGTGGCGGACCTGGAACTGGATTACCTGCAGCGGACCGTGCATCGCGCCGGCCGGTCGATTGAACTGACGCCCAAGGAATTCAGCCTGCTGGAATACTTTATGCGCCATCCGGGCAGCCGCATCACCCGCAACATGATCATTGAGCACGTCTGGAAGCTCTCACCGGATACGATGACCAACGTAGTGGACGTTTACGTAAACTACCTGCGCAAGAAGATTGACGAAGGAGCGACGGTCAAGCTGATACGGACGATCCGCGGCGTGGGATACGAGTTCGGCGCATCTGAGAGTCCCGGCGAAACAGAGAATGAGGCTTAATACAGTCTGTCTGCCGTCAAACTTTTGTGGTCCTCGGGAGTCATTTCTTCTCCGGGGCCATGGGAGCGTGCAACCCCTCCAGCGCTTGTTTAGCGTCCTCTGATCCCGGATTGGCTTTCAGGGCGCGCTGAAAAGCGTCGATGGCTTTTTCGCCCTCATTGGTGAGGACGTAGTCTTTTCCCAATTCAAATAGCGCTTCATCATCTTCCGGGTTGTCCCTGGTGTACTTTTCCAGGTACTGTGCCGCGGTGCGATAATCGCCGGCTCGGGTAGCCATCATGGCCAGGCCTTTTTGCGCCGTGGCACTGTGGGTTTGAACCAGTTCACGTCCACCGGCAGCCAGCACCGCGGAAGTGATCACCAGGGTGGCCACTTGCAACATCTTGTTATGACGGGCGAACGCCCCCATGGGCAGACCGATTAACAGACCGGTAACGAACCCGCCAAGGTGGCACATGTTGTCAATATTTCCAGACAGGCCCAGGGCAAAGTTGATGACAGCAAAGGTCACGACGCTGCTAAAGATGGCGCGCTTCTCGCCCGTTGAGATATTCAGGTCGCCGAATTTCACGCCGGCCAATACCGCGCCGACAAGACCGAAGATGGCGCCTGACGCGCCAAGTTCACCGCGCTGGGGGTTATAGGCGATGCTCAAGAGCGCTCCGCCGACGCCGGTTACCATGTAGATCGCAAAGGTCTGCCACTTGCCAAACAGCCGCTCGGAGAGCCTGCCGAGGCTCCAGAGACACCACATATTAAACCCGATATGGAAAATGTCGGCGTGCAGGAACCCCGCGGTGAACAACCGCCAATATTGGCCGCTGAGCGTAAACGGGCCGTAGTTTACGCCCCAGTATTCCAGGTTGATGCCCGTGAACTTTGGAATGAGGTAGGCCAAAACGTTGATGGCCAATAGCACCGTGGTGACGGGATAGCGGCCCACGCCTCCCATGGCCATGGTCCGTCGCGCGCGGCCAGTGGCCACACCGGCACAACGGTCGCAAAGTACAGGCGCGACTCCTTCTTCATTCACGGCGAGGGCAGCGCCGCACTTCAGGCAGCTAGGCATATGCTTACAGGATAACAAGGAAGTCAAAATTTAGGTTACGTGTCCTGATGCATTCGAAGAGCGGGAAAACTTGGCAAGCACGACCATCGGCGGGCGGCGAGGGTTGGTGGTGACGTTTCACTCGGTATTCCGTCTAGATCATAAAGGCTTGTATCGAATGTCGATCCAATGAACGGAGAACCGCTCATGCCTCTTTGGAATTTCAAACGTCTCCAGCGGCACGCGTCCAATAGTCCGGGTAGACTTCCCGTCCTGGCAGCCATCCTTATTTTTGGAATTTTTGGGGTTGCAGGCCCTGTCCCTATGCAAAGTCAGACCACGGCGCGCGCACCTTATGATCCTGGGACAAAGGTGATGCAACCCCGGCTTTTTGGAGAGGGCGCGATCTCGACAGACCTGGATGAGTCCGGTGGGGCATTCAGCCCTGATGGCAAAGACTTCTATTTCACCGTCCTGGCGCCCTACACCACCGCGCCGCGCTTCGGCATGATTTGTGTGAGCCATTTTGAGAACGGGCGCTGGCAAAGGCCTGAGACGGTCTCGTTTTCCGGCAGATACCTGGATTTCGCGCCGCGCCTGAATGCCGACGGCAGCAAGCTGTTTTTTACATCCGTTCGGCCCACTCCGGGCAGCAAAGTTCCGCGCTACAGGATTTGGGTGGCCGAAAAATCCGGCAGTGGATGGTCAGAACCCACTCCGCTTCCCGCACCCGTCAACCAGGACGACAGCCAGAGCCTGGACCCCAGCCTCTCTGCTGACGGCGATCTGTACTTTGTTTCCAATCGCAAGGACCCCGGCGGCCATCTCCACATCTTTTATTCGCGCTTCGCCGACGGAAAGTTTCAGGAGCCGGAAAAGCTTGGCCCCGAGATAAACTCTGAGTTCAGCGAAGTATCACCCGCCATCGCACCGGACGGTGGCTTGCTGGTATTTGCTTCCAATGCCGCGCCGGAGAATACGGAACGGCGTCGCCCGCAGGACCTGATTGCGGCAGGTAAGCCGTATCCGCGCCAGGACCTTTACATCAGCGTGAAGCGCCAGGGCCACTGGACGCCTGCACGGCACCTGGAACATGGAATCAATTCTTCCGCGGAAGAGGTCTATCCGAGTTTTTCGCCGGACGGCAAATTTCTTTTCTGGGGAAGTGAGCTCAGTGGATTTGAAATCCCCAGCAAACTTTTCACTCGCGCCCGGGTGGAAAAGGCCTGGCACGGTCCTTTGAATGGACGCGGCAATATTTATTTCATCAGCGTGGAAGCCCTGGAGGTGGATAAATGAAGCGAGTTACTTTGCGGCACGCCTACCTGATGCTAATCCTGCTGCTTCCAGTGTTCTCCAGCAGCGTCGCTTCTGGCGCTCCCCGGCCCAGGGCGGAAGCTGTGGTAATGCCAGAGATGGTGGGCGAAGGCATAATCTCCACCGATCAAGACGAGTTTGGCGCGATGCCGGACAAGGACTGGACGGTGATGTACTTTGATCGCTCGATCCCTGCCCACTATCACTACATTATGTATCTTTCCCGCTTTGAAAACGGGAAATGGAGCACGCCGGAGGTCTTGCCGTTCTCCGGCGAATATCGCGATTCCGACCCTGTGATCAGTCTTGATGGCAAGACCCTGTATTTTGTCTCCGACCGGCCCGCAAAGGGGCTGGAAGAAAACCGTTTCCACGCATGGGCCGTGGAGCGAACTACGAAGGGATGGACAAATCTTCATGCCCTTCAAGGTCCCGTGAACGAGAAAGGGAATACCGAGTTCATTTCCTTTGCCGCGAATGGCAATCTCTATTTCACTTCTGACCGCAACGGCGCCTCGTTCGACGTCTACCGCAGCTGTTTGCTCAACGGAAAATATCAGGAAGCAGAGAACCTGGGGCCTGCCCTCAACGACGGCCGCTACACGATTGAAGCGTTTGTCGCGCCCGATGAAAGCTACGTCCTGCTGGGCAGCTTTGCGGCCGATAGCCTGGGGAACGCCGACCTGTATATCAGCTATAACAACAACGGAGTTTGGTCAAAGCCAGTCAACCTGGGGCCGGTCATCAATACACGCGCGCGCGACTACAGCCCACGGATCTCGCCTGACGGAAAGTATATGGTTTTTTCCAGCGAGAAGGGCTTCCCCACGGACAAACACGACCAAGCCGTAACGTATGACGAATTTGAGCAGCGAACACGCGGAACCCTGAATGGCCTGGGGAACATCTACCGCATACCCATGGAATATGTGCTACAAAATGCGAAACAAGCGCAGTAGGGTCTGAGTGGGCCCTGCGATCTCAAGACCTGATTCGGCATTCGGGACTTTCTGCAAAGTGCCGCCAATCTTGTTAGAATTTTAGTGTGGAACCTTCTTTACTCACCCGCAGCATCCAGAAGCGCCCCGACAAGTGCAAGTTTGAGGGACGTATCCTCTTTCTGACCGAAGATCCGGAGCTGATTCGCCGCCAGCTTGCCGGAGAAGACCTGCCGTGGGACACGAAGAACCGAGAGAACAATCCCAAGCTGCGCGACGACATCTCCACCGACGAGATCACGCCGGCGCACATCTGCTTCTTCTTCGATGAAAAGCTGGGCGAGTGGCCTTATACCGGCCTGAAATGCGGTAATGAAGCGCCGATCAAGCGCGGCGACGTGAAGAAGGGCGGCTTTGTGGCCGCCGTGAGCGGGAAACGCCGTGGTAAGGGCTCCAGCCGCGAGCAATCGCCTTACGCTGAACTGTGCGCCGGGATCAAGCTGGTGGTCGCCGAAAACATTGAGCGCATCTACAGGCAGAACTGCCAGAACCTGGGCGTGCTTACCTCGACCGATTTCAGCCTGATCGACAAGGTGCGCGCGGGAGAAGAGATCCCGCTGAGCAAATTCACTGAGGGCGAGGACGACATTACGCGCCAGGTGATCGAATACGGTGGATTGTTCCCGTTCAATGTTGCCCGGATGCAGAAAAAGGTTTTCCTGCCGGGCATCAATACCGGCCAACGGGGCATGACCATCGCAGAAAAAATCTTTGCCCGGCACATGGTCAATGCGAACGGTGAGGCCGGTGTGCCCTTTGTCAAGCCCGGCGACTCCGGCTTTGCGCGCACTGACCTGCGGTTCAGTCACGAATACGTTACGCCAATGGCCGCCATTTTCTTCGAGCACTTTGTAGGCAAAGAAGCGAAGGTAAATGATCCCTCAACCATCGTTTTCTTCCGCGACCACCTCACGTTTCTTGACGAGGTAATTTCGGAAGAGAAGAAGAAGATGGGCCTGCTGGACCTGGCGGGCCAGCTCAAGTTCAAGCAGGAAGACTTCGCGGCCAAGCAGGGAATCAAGCTGCACGGAGAACTGAAGGACCGGAAAGGCTCGGAAGGGATATGCCACTCCGTGATGGCTGAGAGTTACGCACTTCCCGGCGAGCTGAACGTCGGCTCAGATTCGCATACGCCGCATGTGGGCGCCGTTGGCTGCATCGCCTTCGGGATCGGCACCACAGACGTCTTCAATTCGTGGATCACGAAAGACGTGCGCGTGAAGGTGCCGGAATCTGTAAAGGTGATTTTCCACGGTCAACGCAAGCCCAACGTGACGGCAAAAGATTTCATCTTGAAATTGCTCAGCCTGCCGTATATCAAGACCGGCCAGGCCCTGGCCAAGGTGATGGAGTATTGCGGCGAAGCCATCGAAGCGCTAGACGTGGACGAGCGCGCCACCATGACCAATATGGCGGCAGAAATCGGCGGGTTTACCGGCATCGTAAAACCTGACCGGAAGACAATTGAGTTTCTGATGGAGCGGCGCGGCATGTCGCTTATACAGGCTAGTGAAGCGTGCGACGAACTGTTTAGCGATCCTAACGCATCATACGTCGAAACGATCGAGCTAAACGCGGAAGACATTACTCCGATGGTCGCTACGCCCGGCGATCCCGGCAACGGCAAGTTTATCCGCGACCTGAATACGCCGGTGCCGGTGGAGATCGCTTACGGCGGCACGTGCACGGCAGGCAAAAACGCGGACATGGACATGTATGCGCAGGTGCTCTCGGAAGCGTTGCAGCAAGGCAAGCGGGTGGCCGCTTCCTGCAAGTTCTATATTCAGTTCGGCTCACAGGAGACGCGCGAGTATTGCGTGCGCAAGGGATACCTGGATGTTTTCAAGCAGGCCGGAGCAATCGTGATTGAGCCGAGTTGCGGCGCGTGTATCAATGCCGGGCCGGGAGTTTCCACGCGGCCTGACCAGGTGGTGATCAGCGCTCAAAACCGCAATTTTCCCGGCCGCAGCGGACCGGGACTGATGTACCTGGCCAGTCCCTACACGGTCGCCGCCAGCGCCGTCGCCGGATACATTGTTGAGTACGAACCGAACGGCAAGGAAAGCGCACCGACCGTCATCGCACTGGAAAAGCAGGAACGCAAGTAAGATTGGCCGGCCGCTATTTTGCTTCCAGAGTAACCTGCTCCACCTTGTAGCCTTTGTCGCGGAGCAGCCTGGCGGCGCCCTTATCACCTATGATGTGGGCGGCGCCCACCACAACGAAGACCGGATCCTTACCCTTCAGGTATTCATCGATCTTTGCGGCCATGATGACGGTGCGATCATCCAGGAGTTTTTTCGTTAAGGTTTTTGATCCCAAGTCAGATTCCTCATCCATGATTTTCTGCAGGGCAACAGGATCGCCGGAGACGTACGCCGCCTGCAGTCGCTTGATCATGTCTTTCATCGTGTCTCCCTGCTTTAGAGTAGTCGCCAGCATGGCCTGCTGTTCCTCTTCGGTAGCTGTGGCGAAAATCGAGAGCTGGGACTCAATGGTTTCCATTTCATCCACGCGTTGCGGCGGCTTGGTCTCATTCAGGAAATGCATATCGATGCCCAACGCAGGGTCTTCGCCCGCCTGCTGCCATGCCATTGCCGCGATGGTTACGGCAACTACCCAGGGCTTCAGCCTTTCCAACTGGTCACGCGGCACGCCGTGCTTGGTGCAGTAGGCTTCCAGTGCAGAGATCGTCTCTTTGGAAAGATGTTTTGTAAGCGAATCGCCCGCTCCGTACAAGCCTGCTGTTTGCACCAGAGCCAGGGTCTTGGACTGGTCCACAGCCTTGATATTGATCTCCACAGTCAGCACCTTGGCGGCGGCAAAGGCGGATTCCACTTCCCGGGGAAGCGGATACATGCTGCTATCTCCCACGTGTATAGAACCCACCAGGTAAACCGTGGTGGTGGGCGATGTGGCCTTCCACATCAGGAACCGGCGCGGTTTGGGCTGAGACGGCGCCGCTTGCTGGGCCTGGGCCACGCCCAGAAAAGCCAGCAGCAGAATCCAAACCGCATGAATATGGGACCGCTTGAGCATCAAAAATCTCCTTCGTCGGGATGGACCGCGGGCGGGGGCGATGACAAGAATTATACCGTTGGCGCGGCACGTAGCCCAACCCGGCCGTCCCTGTCCTTGCGTAAGCTGGGGATGACATTTCCCGGTTATGTCCGTCAGAATGATGGCATGCGGCGTTTCCTCCTTCTGGTGATGATGGTTTGCGGAACTGGTCTTGCGGCGCATCCGCAAACGCCGGCTCCACTCCAGCGCGAACAAAACCGCCTCGCTCCGGGGACACCGGCGGCCGGCACGGTGCACGCCTCCGTCACGGTGATCGCCGATCCCTCGAACAGCTACGCTCTGTATCTTCCTTCGGCCTACTCCCCGGTAAAGCGATGGCCGCTCTTGCTGGTCTTCGATCCATTCGCGCGCGGGGAAGTATCAGTCAAGCTGTTTCATGAAGCGGCGGAGGAGTATGGATTTATCGTGGTGGGCAGCAACAACTCGCGCAATTTTCAGGACCCGTCGGCCGCTATCCGGCTGCTTTGGGAAGATGTGAAAGGGCGCTACGCCATCGACCCGCGACGCATTTACACGGCAGGCCTCTCCGGCGGCGCGCGCGTAGCGTCGTCCGTGGCGCTGGCGTGCAAGAGTTGTATTGCCGGCGTGGTCGCCAATGGCGCGGGCCTGCCGCAAGGCGCTGCCACTCCCGGCCCTGAAGTCACTGACTGGTTTCTGGTGGCCGGCACCACCGACTTTAACTACCCTGAGCAGCTTCATCTGAAAGAAGCGCTGGAAACGCACAACGCAGTGAGCAGGTTTGTGGTTTATGACGGCCCGCATAACTGGATGCCGAAGGAGTTTGCCGAGCGCGCTCTGGCATGGCTCCAGTTGCGTGCGATGGTGAAAGGCTTGGCGCCGGTGGACAAGGAATTTACCGGCAAACAGTTTGAGGGCCGGCTGTCGGAAGCCCAGTTAGCGCAGAAAAACGGCGACATTCTGGCTGCAACGCGAGCCTACCGCGAGATCGTCCAGGACTTCCGCACATTCCGCGATGTGAAAGAGCAGGAAGCAACCGCCAAGTCCCTGGCTGAGTCAGAGGAGTTTCGTAAAGCCAAGAAGAACGAGAAAGCCGCTCTGGACCT
>JBGPZS010000451.1:0-3833 GCA_041493865.1 Terriglobia bacterium | reverse complement strand
TGCGCACGGAACGGCTCTTCGCCACTCTGCCGCGGACGCACCGCCTGGCCAAAAAGCGCAAGCTCATGCTCAAGGAGCTACGCGACCAGCCGTTTCTTCTTCTGCGCGAAGACCACTGCTTTCGCGACACCGCAATCGAAGTCTGCAAGCGCGCGCGTGTGCTGCCCCGCGTTGTGTTTGAGAGCGGCCAATTCAGCAGTATCCTGGCGATGGTGAGCGCCGGGATGGGCATCTCCATTGTGCCGGAGATGGCGGTTGAACAGCGCACCGATTGCGCCTTCGTCTCCGTGGCTGACGACCGGGCCCTGCGCACCGTTGGCGTGGTCACGCTGAAAGGCCGTTATCTCAGCCGCGTGCAGCGGGCCTTCCTGTCGCACCTGCAGACGTTCGCTCAAAAAGACAACTAAGAGCCGCTATTTTCTGCCTGCCGCTTCCACGCTCCGCGTGGGGTCGGCGCCTTGCCAGGTAACATCCGCCGTTGGGCCGTAACTTGAGGGCACCGGTTTGCCCATAAGCCGCAGGTACACGCTGAGCTGGGTGCGGTGATGCGCTGTGTGCAGCACTCGCCGCCAGAAGACCCAGATGCGCTGGCGCTCGACATCAAAGAACGGGACCACTGCCAGCCACCACTTCTGATCGCGGTCTGCCATGCGCTCCAGACGCGGGCGGCACAGCTCCTCATTGCGGCGGACAAAGCCGGCGGGAGTGAGTTCTTGCGGCATGATCCCTGCTGCTTCAGGCTCGCCACCCAGGCCAATGAACTCGGCAAAGAAGCGCCGCTCAGAGAGCAGTTGGTGCTTCATGACGTCAAGCACGCTGCTGGAGCGCTCCGCCGGCTTGAACGCCATATCGCCGGGGCTGAACTGCCGCCACAGACTCACCACCTTGCTGGTCTCGCTGGCGTAGGTATCAAGCAGATGTTGAAACACGGGGTCCACGGCACGCGGCACCCGCGCTTCGGGAATCGCGGTGTATTCGTATTGCATGGGCATGATCAGAAACCTGCCTTATGCCACAAATAGAATCTTACGCTCCCGCCGCCCGGGCCGGGGCTGCCGCGCTGGGTTTTACAATCGCCGCAGCCACCAGGCCGGCAATCACGAACCCCATGGCGACTGTGCATATGTACGCGAGCGTGTAGTTGCCGGGGAAGCCGTACCAGTTCCAGTAAGAGAGATTGGTGCTGATCGCCGCAAGAATTCCCGCCGTTGTAAGGAATCGCCAGCGCGCGCCGAAGCTGGCGAGGCTGGTCTGACCAAGCAGAAAGATCGCCAGCAGCACCTGAAGGATGTTGGTGCCCAACTCGGTCGCCAACGCCCCTCCGAAAGAGAAATTTAGCGACGGGTGATACACCAGGAACCCGGACGGCCCGGTTTCAACCTTGTGTATGCGGGTTTCCATGGCCTGACTCTTCTGTGCTGACGTGGCGTTGGCCGGAATATCGAGCCCGGGGAAGAAATACAGCCCGTGTTCGGGAAGATTGGCCTTCATCGCGCCCATCAACACGTCTTCATTGGGCACGGGTTTGATTCCCGTGGTTCCGAGAGGCAGCACGTCATGCGCAACAAAATTCCACAAAAAGAAAGCCACTCCTCCCAGAACGGCAGCCAAAAGCTTTTTGCCCATAAAGTCTCCTTTTTTGCTTGCGGCACCATGCTGCTACGGCAAACGGTCATAGTCAAATCGAGCCGGTAGTGTTGTAATTTCGAAGCGAACCACAATACCCTGTAATCTACTAAAGAACGCTTTCCCGGAACAGGAGTAGTCCTTTGCCCCCTCAGACTGACCCCAAGAAGAAGAAATCCGCAAGGCAGCAGCTCAAAGCCGTTTGGCCCATGATCTGGGAGCTGGTGCGGCCGCGCCGCAGTCTGCTGGCGTTCAGTTTTTTTCTGCTGCTGATCGGCCGCGTGTGCGGGCTGGTGCTCCCCTTGGCGCCGAAATTCCTGATTGACGACGTGATCGGAAAACATCGTCCGGACCTCCTCTTACGGCTGGTTCTGGCGGTATCGGCAGCGACCCTGATTCAGGGGCTCACATCGTATTCTTTGACGCAGCTTCTCTCAAAAGAAGCTCAGCGCCTGATTTCTGAACTGCGGCGCAAGGTGCAGACGCACGTGGGACGGCTCTCCCTGAACTACTATGACGCCAACAAGACCGGCGCATTGGTTTCCCGGATCATGAGTGACGTGGAAGGCGTCCGCAACCTGATCGGCACCGGCCTGGTCGAGTTTTTCGGCGGTCTGCTCACGGCCGTGCTGGCGCTGGGGGTCCTGTTGAGGTTCAACGCCAAAATGACGGGGATCGCAATCGGTTTTCTCGTCGTCCTGATCGTGGCGCTGGGGCGTGCATTCAAAACCATTCGGCCGATTTTCCGCGAGCGCGCCAAGATCAATGCCGAGGTCACCGGCCGTCTCACCGAGTCGCTGGGCGGAGTGCGCGTGGTGAAGGGCTACCACGCCGAGGACCGCGAGTCTTCGGTCTTTGCCGGAGGCGTGCAGCGGCTGCTGGACAACGTGCTCAAGACACTCACGGCCACGTCGCTCATGGGTTTGACTTCCACCATCGTTCTTGGAGTGGTCAGTTCCATCATCATGTATATGGGAGCGCGTGAGATCTTTGGCGGCCACATGAAGGTGGGAGAGCTCTTCAGCTATACGATGCTCATGGGCTTTATGATCGCCCCGGTGGCGCAGATGGCCAGCATTGGCACCCAGATTACGGAAGCCCTGGCGGGCCTGGATCGCACCCGCGAAGTGCTGGCGGAGGGCCGGGAAGACCAGGACCCGGACCGCACGATCGTGCTGCCTGCGATCACCGGACAGATCAGGTTTGAGCATGTTGATTTTTCCTACGAGCCGGGCAAGCCCGTGCTGGAGGACATTACCTTTGCATCACAGCCGGGAACCGTCACCGCGCTGGTGGGCTCGTCGGGTTCGGGCAAGTCGACCATCATTGGATTGACGGCCGGGTTTTATAAGCCAACGTCAGGCCGGGTACTGATTGACGGGGTTGATCTGAGCAAGGTGCGCCTGGATTCGTATCGCAGCGCGCTGGGCGTGGTACTGCAGGACTCGTTTCTGTTTGACGGCTCCATCCGCGAGAACGTCGCGTTCTCCCATCCCGGCGCGACCGAAGAGGAAGTTCTTGAGGCCTGCCGCATCGCCCACGTGGATGAGTTCACGGAACGCTTCGCCGAAAAATATGACACCATCATCGGCGAACGCGGCGTGAAACTTTCCGGCGGCCAGCGGCAGCGCGTCTCGATTGCCCGCGCCGTGCTGGCCAATCCGAAAATCCTGATTCTGGATGAAGCCACGTCGAGCCTGGATTCGGAGTCAGAGGCTTACATCCAGCAGGGCTTGAAATACCTGATGGAAGGCCGCACCACGTTTGTGATCGCGCACCGCCTCTCCACCATCCGCCAGGCCGACCAGATTTTGGTGGTGGAAGCAGGCAAGATCGTGGAGCACGGCAGGCACGCCGAGCTTCTGGCTTTGCAGGGCCGCTATCACGATCTCTATACGCGCCAGCATGGCCTGGAAGGGAACCTCTTTCTGGCGCCGGGCGAAGGCGACAAGGTGGAAGAAAAAGCCGCCAAGGCTGGCAGCGGCGGCGCGGCGGTACCCGATGCCGTGAGCCTGATTCGCGGGCAGGGGTTCTAGGAATCGGGTGATCGGGAGATCGCACGTAATCCGGTGATCGGAATAGTTTCTAACTGCAAACAGGCACGGAAAACACCGACGAGAAGAGTAGAATTCCCTGGGGAGTGCTTTGAGATAGAAACGGCAGCGTTTCTACCAAAACGGCTTTGCCCGTTCTGCCTTTGCGCACGG
>JBGPZS010000422.1:0-4079 GCA_041493865.1 Terriglobia bacterium | reverse complement strand
CGCGCTGACCATCGCCTTCTCCATCGCGATTTCGGCGTTCAATGCGCTCACTCTCTCACCGGCGCTGGCGGCGTTGCTGTTGCGCCATCGTGACAAGCCGCAGAACAGTTTCTTCAGGGCCATCAACTCCGGCATCCGCAGCGGGACCTCCGGCTATCGGGCGTTCCTGCATCGGCTGACAAATTGGAGGGTCGCCGTGGTTGTAGTCTTTCTGGCCGGATTAGCCACCACCTTCTTTGTCTATCGGGCGGTGCCCAGCAGCTTTGTGCCGCAGGAAGACCAGGGATACTTCTTTGTGATCGTACAGGCGCCGCCGGGAGCGTCATTGCAGTACACCACCAGGGTGATGGACAGCGCGGCCGCAATCGTGAGCACCAACCACGACGTGGAAGGCGTGTTCTCCGTGCCGGGCTTCAGCTTCACCGGCAGCGCCGCCAACCAGGGAATTATTTTTGCCAGTTTGAAAGACATCAGTGAGCGCAAAGGAAACGCGCACAGCGCTGAAGGCGTGCTGAATACCATCCGCGGGCAGTTGATGCCCATCAATGAAGCAATGGTCATCCCTTTTGACCCTCCCGCCATTCAGGGACTGGGCCAGTTCGGCGGCTTTGCCTACGAACTGCAACAAACCAGCGGCGGCAGCCTGGACGAACTGGAAGACGTTGTGCATCAGATCATCGCCAAGGCAAACACGCGTCCTGAGCTGGCGCACCCGCTGTTCACCGCTTTCACTGCGCGCGATCCACAGTTCATCGTTGAAATTGACCGGCAAAAAGCCAAGAGCCTGAATGTTCCCTTCTCACAGATCACTTCCGCGCTGCAAATCTACATGGGTTCGCAGTACGTGAATGATTTTGATTTCAACAACCGCTCGTACCGCGTCATGGTGCAGGCCGACCAGCAGTTCCGTTCGCAGCCGCGCGACCTGCGGCAGTTCTACGTGCGCTCTGACGACGGGCGCATGATCTCGCTGGACAACCTGGTCACGGTGAAAGAAGGGACCAACGCCAGCGTGATCAACCATTACAACCTGTTCCGCAGCGTTGAAATCGACGGCAGCGCGGCGCCCGGCTATAGCTCCGGCCAAGCCATCCAGGCCATGGAGGAAATCTCAAAAGAAGTCCTGCATCAGGGTTACTCGTTTGAGTGGACGGGAATTTCGCTGGAAGAGATCCAGTCCGGCGCGCAAACCGTGATGCTGTTTGGGCTCGGGCTGCTGGTGGTTTACCTTACGCTCTCGGCGCAGTATGAAAGCTTCGTCTTGCCGTTCATCATTCTGCTGGCTGTGCCCATGGCGGTGCTAGGCGCGCTTCTGGCGCAGTCGTTGCGCGGATTGCAGAACGACGTCTACTGCCAGATCGGTCTGGTGATGCTGATTGGGCTGGCCAGCAAGAACGCCATTTTGATCGTTGAATTTGCCGAGCAGTTGCAGCATCGAGGCATGGGGCTGGTGGAGTCGGCGATTGAGGCGGCCCGGCTGCGCCTGCGACCCATCCTGATGACCTCCATTGCGTTCATTCTCGGCGTGCTGCCGCTGGTCTTTGCCTCCGGCGCCGGCGCCGCGGGACGGCACTCCGTCGGGACTACGGTGTTCGGAGGAATGATCGTCTCCACATTCCTGAACCTGTTTATCATCCCTGTGCTTTACATCCTGGTGCGCGGATGGCTGCCGATGAAGTTGAAGCCGCAACCGGTGGAAGCGCCGGAACTGGTGGAACAGAGCGCGTGAAAGAGCCTGTAAGCGCCGCGCCGGGAAAAAGACGCCCCAGGCTGCTGGCCCTGGGGTGGATTTTGCTGGCAGCAAGCCTGCTGCTGTGCATCGTGGGGCCACGGCTCTCCGTGAGCGACATTCCGCCCGACGTCAGGAACAGAATGGGCGATGCCGATTGGATCGGCTTTGCCTGGATCATTGCCGGGATCCTTGTGGGCGCGCTGGCTCTGGCATGTTTTGCCGTGGAATGGATACGCCGTCCGGGACGCATGAGCAGCGCTCACCAGCAAAAAAGTACGCAGTCTAAGTGAGTGGACTGGACCCACGACCATGAAAAAACTTGTCTTGGTATTCTTGCTGGCGCTTTCTTCCGCAGCCGCTTCGGCCGCCGCAAAACCGGAGAAACAAACTCTCACATCAGACGGCAAAGAACGCATTTACTACACCTTTGTGCCGGAAAAACTCACGGCGCCGGCGCCACTGCTGTTGCTACTGCATGGCTCCGGGCGTGACGGAATGTCACAAATCAACGAATGGCAAAGTCTGGCCGGGAAAGAAGGCCTTATTCTTGCCGCGCCCGATTCAGCCAATTCCCGCGAGTGGAGCATGAACACTGACGGCCCGGAGTTTCTGCATGCAGTTGTTGAGGCTGTGAGGGCAAAAAATTCCGTCGATGGAAAGCGCATCTACCTTTTTGGCCATTCCGCCGGAGCGGTTTTTGCGTTGTATATGGGGGTGATGGAGTCAAAGTACTTCGCCGCCGCCGGCGTGCATGCCGGGGCCATGGGAGAAGATTTTTATCCCTACCTCGATCTGGCGAAACGCAAGGTCCCGATTACGATCTGGGTGGGGACAGAGGACCCGTATTTTTCATTGACGCTGGTGAAAGGCACGCAGGCTGAGCTGAACAAGCACGGCTTTGAGGCGCAGGTAGTGGAAATGAAAGGACACGACCACAACTATTACGCGGTGTCAAAAGAGCTGAATCCCAGGATCTGGGAATTTTTCCGCAACAACAAACTCGACGCGGAACCGAGCTGGCAGGTCTATCAGCAAAGATGAGGGCGCCGGGGGCGGAGCTAGACAAAAGCGTCTGCGGCGCCTACGAGCGAATGGGAATGGACATAAGGGCTTGCACTTTACGCGCCAGCTCCTTTAGGGAATACGGCTTCTGCAGGTAGAGCATGCCTTGCATGGAGATGCCGTTCTGGAGGACCACGTCATCGGCATAGCCGGAGACGTAGATCAGCTTGGTATTCGGACGCAGTTTGAGGAGCTGATCGGCAAATTCGCGCCCGCTCATCTTGGGCATGACCACATCCGTGATCACCAGGTCAATCTGGCCCGCAGTGGAGATGAATGCCAGGGCTTCAGTGCCGCTGCCGGCGCAGGTGACCGTGTATCCCAGTGAGGCCAGAAATTCTGCACTGACGTTGCGCAGATCCAGTTCATCTTCCACCAGCAGGATATTGCCCTGGCCCCGTTTCATTTCCTGGTCGTCTGTTTCGCCGTTGGCCGGGGCGGTGGAGACGGTAACGGGCAGCAAAATGCTGGTTTGGGTGCCCTTTCGCGGACTGGATTCAATGGTGATCTCACCCTGGCACGCGTGGACGATGCCATACACGGTGGCCAGACCGAGGCCGGTGCCGCGTCCTACCTCTTTCGTGGTGTAGAAAGGTTCGAAAGCATGCAGGCGTGTTTCTTCATCCATGCCCACGCCGGTATCGCGAATGCGGATGGCGACATACTGGCCGATGGCAACGCTGCCGGAAGCAGTAAGGACGGGGCGCAGCAGGTCCTCGGTTTCGATGAAGATCTGCCCGCCCCCCGGCATGGCATCGCGGGAGTTGATGACGATGTTGAACACGATTTGCTCAAAGTGCGTTTTGTCAATCACCACCGTCCCGGTGGAGCGCAGGTTGACAACCAACTCGATGTCCTCGCCAATCAGGCGTGGCAGAATGGCGGTGAGGTCCAGCAGTGCCTGGGCAGGTTGCAGGGGGATGGGCCGGACGATTTCCTTGCGGCTGAAGGTGAGCAATTGCCGCGTAAGGCCGCTGGCGCGCTGCGTGGTGTCAATGATCTTGTCACAGTAGCGGCGCAGGCCCTCGGTTTTTTCCAGCTTGGACTCCAGCAGTTCGGCATAACCGCCAATCACGCCCAGCAGGTTGTTGAAGTCGTGCGCAACGCCTCCGGCTAGCCGGCCCAGGGCCTCCATTTTTTGCGCCTGGAGAAACTTGGCTTCAAGTTCGCGCTCTTCCGTCTGGTCAAGTTGCATGCCAAAGATGCATTCTTTATCGCCGATGCACACCAGCGTAGCGAAGTACAGGCCGACGTGCTCGGCGCCGGTTGCGTCCTTGAATCTGAT
>JBGPZS010000296.1:0-5358 GCA_041493865.1 Terriglobia bacterium | reverse complement strand
TTGTTTTTCGCGCCCGATGGCCGCTACCTGGGCAAGCATCGCAAGGTGATGCCCACCGCCTCGGAGCGGCTGATCTGGGGTTATGGAGACGGATCCACGCTGCCGGTGTTTGATACCCCACTGGGCAAGCTTGGCGCCGTGATCTGCTGGGAAAATTACATGCCGCTGTTGCGCACGTTCATGTATTCCCAGGGCATTGAAATTTATTGCGCGCCCACGGCCGACCATCGCACCACCTGGTCGGCGACCATGCAGCATATCGCCACCGAGGGCCGCTGCTTCGTGCTCGGTTGCAACCAGTTCAACCGCCGCCGTGACTTTCCCAAACACTACGCCACCGCGTTTGGTGAAGCACCGGAAACCGTGATCTCGCGTGGCGGAAGCTGCATTGTTGGTCCCTTCGGCGAGTTCCTTGCCGGCCCGAACTTTAAAGATGAGACAATCCTGGTGGCTGAGCTCGACCGCGGCCTGTTGCCCAAAGCCAAATTCGATTTTGACGTTGTAGGACATTACTCGCGTCCAGACATCTTTCGTCTCACGGTCGACGACCAGCCAAAACCGCCCGTCGCCACGGCAAGCATGCAAACGAAGTCAAGAACACAAGCTGAATGATCTCGCGCACTGAAATTCAGGATGCCGGCAGGCGGACCGCCATGCACGTGCGGCGCACGCCGGTGATGGCGCTGGAGGAAAAGGCCTTCGGCATCGACGCCAAGATCTTTTTCAAGCTCGAATGTCTTCAACATACCGGATCGTTCAAACCTCGCGGAGCATTCAACTGCATTCTCACTTCCGAGGTCCCGGCGGCAGGCGTAATCGCGGCTTCCGGCGGCAACCATGGTGCGGCTGTTGCGCATGCCGCACACAAGCTTGGACACCACGCGGAAATTTTTGTTCCTGTGATCACGCCGCAAAACAAAGTTGATCGGCTGCGGCATTACGGCGCAACCATCAATGTCACCGGTAATAACTATGCTGAAGCTTTGGCCGCCAGCCGCGAGCGGGCCGCGCAAACCGGCGCGGTTTCCATTCATGCGTATGACGATCACCGCGTGCTCGCCGGCCAGGGCACTCTGGGCATGGAGTTTGAAGAGCAAGTGCGCGGTTTGGATTCCGTACTCATTGCCGTAGGCGGAGGCGGATTGATTGGCGGTGTTGCGGCCTGGTACCACGACCGGGTTCGCGTGATCGCCGTTGAACCGGAGCGCGCGCCAACGTTGCATCACGCGCTGGCCGCTGGGCAGGTGGTGGAAGTGGAAACCGGCGGCGTTGCGGCGGACTCCCTTGGCGCCCGCCGCGCGGGTGAACTGATGCTTCCCATCGCGCAGAAATTTGTGGCGCAAGCGCTGCTGGTCACCGACGAACACATTGTTGAGGCCCAGAGACTCTTGTGGCAAAAACTGCGTCTGATCGCTGAGCCAGGAGGCGCCACCGCGCTTGCGGCCCTGCTCTCCGGCATTTACAAGCCGCACGCGGGAGAACGCGTGGGCGTGGTGCTGTGCGGTTCCAACGCTGAGCTTGCAAACTACCCTGTGTAGTCATCTACTGGCTCATGGAACGCGCCCCCGCCACCTGCGAAAGCGCATTGCGCCTGGGGTTGGTTATGTTGCAGCAAATGCCGAAATGCCCTGGTTAGAACCGTTGAGAGCCCATCGACGGGAATCAGGACCCTGGATGTACCTGCAATTCGCCAGCAAGCACTCGCGCTCTGATTCATCCCTTGTCATCGTACCCTTCACAACCAATTGGCAACCGCAACGTCCTGGATGAAGTAACAATCTTTTGCACTTTGGCGAGGTGAAAATCAGCCCTGATTCTTGAATTTCTGCTCGCCTGCAACGTTTTTTTCCGATCCTGCACTATTCCCTTGGCAGCACATGTTTGCCGTCTTATAGTTCTGCCCCGGCCTTACAAATTTCAAATCCAAAAGTGCGAGGAAACCTATGAAACTCCGCTGTTTCGGGCCTAAGTTTTTGTCCGCTTGTTTGTTGATGCTCCTGCTCTCCGGCCTGGCATTCGCCACCGATACGACAGTGGGCTGCCCTGGTGGAACACCCGGCGACTTCACCACCATCACTGCGGCACTGGCCTCTCTGCCCGCCGTCGGTCCCAATTCCATCGCCGTCTCCGGCACCTGCACGGAAAACGTCCTGGTCTTCAACCGGACCGACCTTTTCGTTTTTGGCAACCCCACAGCCACGATTCAGCCGGCGACGCCAACCGGCAGGCCCTTGTTCATTTCCAGCTCACAGCGCATCAATTTCAACCTGATAGTTTTCAATGGCGGACGCGGTATCTTCGTCAATAGCAGCTCGGACATCAGTTTTGATTCCGACACCGTCCAGAATGGGTCCGGCATCGGCATCACCAGCATCGACTCACTGGCTCACCTCTCCAACAGTTCTGTCAGCAACAACGCGCGGTCCGGCATTAGCGTAGGCGGCGGCACTTTCTACCTTGACTCTGGCGTCAACGTCACCAACAACGGTCGCAGCGGCGTCAGCGCCGGCACGGCCCACTTGGTCCTGAATGGCGGCGATGGAACGCCCGGGACCGCCAACGTCATCAGCCACAATGCCGGAGTCGGAGTCGCGCTGTTCAACACTGCGGAAGGCGACATCAATGGCGACAATCAGATTACTTTCAATGGCGGACCTTTTGGTCTGGAAGTCATCCACACCAGCACCGTATTGATGTCTGACGGCATCATCAACAGCAACACCGGTCTCGGCGTGCATTGTGGTGAAACCAGCCATTGCGAGTTTTCCGGCACCACCAATATCAACAGTAACACCGGCGGCGGCATCGAAATCACGGACCATTCTGACGCTTACCTTGATGGCGGGATCATCGTCTCCGGCAATACTGGTGTCGGAGTCCTGGTTGACCTGAGCTCCGTTCTCAACAGCCTGGGCGGCAATACCATCTCCAACAATACCGGTGACGCCCTTGTATTAAACACTTTGTCTGTGCTCAAGTTTGCTTTGCCTGACACCATTACAGCCACAACCGGCAACCTGGCACTCAACTGCAATAACGGTTCGCTGGTCGTCGGTGATGTGAGCCCCTATAAGCCCAAAAAATGCGGCACTGGGTTCCAAGCAAACCCGATTCACTGATCCAGACCACCATTCACCGTGGGCCGCACCCAGGTGCGGCCCATCTTTCTTCCCTACTGCGTCCCACCCGCCGCGTTCTGCTGCCCCAGCAAAAACTGCTGCACAAACAGGATCGTCGAATAGAACAGGAAGTCCTGGTTCTTTTTCTTGGCGTAGCCATGGCCTTCATCGTTGGCCATCAGGAACCAGGTCTGGATGCCGTTGCTCTTCAGCTTGTCCAGCATCTGCCGCGACTCCGTCCAGGGTACGCGCGGATCGTTCTTGCCCACCACGGCATACACCGGCTTGCGGATCTTCTCCGAGTTGTTCAGCGGCGCGGTTTTTTCCAGGTACTCGCGTATTTTTGCATCACGTTCATCGCCGTATTCCACGCGCCGCAAGTCGCGGCGATAGGCTTCTGTGTGCTCCAGCAGCGTCACCAGGTTTGACGGCCCAACAATCGGCAGCGAGCAGCAAATTTTGTCGTTGTAGTCGGTGGCGATAGCCCACGTCATGTATCCGCCGTAACTCCCGCCCGTAATCATGATCTTGCCGGCATCGAGCGCCGGGTTTTTCCCGATCCAATCCAGCAGCGCGCCAATATCTTTATGTGTGTGGTCGCGGTTCACGCCGTTATCAAGCTTCAAAAACGTTTTGCCGTAGCCAGTGGAGCCGCGCACGTTGGGAAATATGAGCGCCACGCCCAGTTCGTTCAGGTAAAAGTTGTTTCTGCCCAGAAATCCAGGACGGTACTGCCCTTCCGGCCCGCCATGAATGTTCACCATCACCGGCCGTTTGCCGGGAAATTTTTTTGCGTCCGGCATGTAGAGGAAGCCGGAGATGGTCTTGCCGTCAAACGTCTGCCATTTGATGAGTTGTGGTTCGGCGAAAGTCGCCGTGTTCAGCCCGCCCGTCTCGCTGAATGTCCAGCGATCAATCTTACCCGTCGCCACGTCCAGTGAATAAACATCGGCGGTCGCCCTTGCCGATGTGACCACAAATCCCAGGTCATGATTGTTCTTGTGAAAGCTCAATCCGCCAATCAGCCCCGTGGGAATGCCTGCAACCGGACGGTACTTGCGCGTGGCCGTATCCATCAGGTAGAGCTTGCCGACACCGTCTTCATTGGTGACAAAAACCAGCGTCTTGCCATCATCGCTGAGATCAACGTCATCCACGTCCCACTTGATGTCTGTTGTGAGATATGTAGGCTTCATCGTGGCCAAGTCAAAATACGCCAGGCGCTGGAATTCAGAATCACGGTCCGTAGTGGTGTAGAAGCCCTTGCCATCTTTGCTGAATGGACCGCCGCTGTAGGCCACTTCTTCGTCGCCGGCCTTCGGTGTCAGCAGCTTTTTCTCGCCCGTGGCCACGTCAGCCAGCCATAGATAGCTCTGATTGGCTGAGACCTCTTGCAGCACCAGCAACTTCTTGTTGTCAGGCGACCATGCAGCCACGCCCCATCCGCCGCCTTCCAGTTGCAGCAGCATCTTGTCTGATTTCGGATCGGTCGGGTCCACGATCCAGATATCCGTATCCTGCCCCGTTCGGCGGGTTGAGCTGTAGGCGATGCGATTGTCGTTGTGGGCAAAACTGCGTCCCGTGTTGCGCGACTTGCCGTCGGTCAGCAGGGTCACCTTGCCATTGGCCACGTCATAACGATAAATCTGGAACCACTCGCCGCCGCCTACGTCCTTGGTAAAGGTGAAGTAATCGCCTTTCGGACCAAAATGTCCGCCGCCCGTGCGATCAGGGAAAAACGTAAGCTGCGTGCGATCTCCACCCGGCATCTTCACCCGATGGATTTCCGGCACGTCGGCAAAGCGCGTGCCGATCAACATCTCCCGCTTCATCGGGTCCCAGTCCTGCAGTCCAGCGCTGCGGACTTCACCGTACTGGTTGGCTTTTTCAGCAATGGCGGCAGGCACCGCGGGAATGTTTTCCACCACCAGGTTGTCGCCCGGCTTGATCACTGCCGGCTGGCTTGCCGGAGCGCCCTGCGCAAACGCTAGCGCAGCCGTCATCAAGATTGCCGCAGGCAAAATCGCGGGACGCAAGCTTGCAAGAATCGCACTCACTCGTTTCATAATTCTCCCTCCACTTCTTGGCGCGAGAAGCCTATCCCTCGCATGGGTAGACGTCAAGACGCCGCATTATCCACAACCCTTTTAGACGTCCTGATCCTCGATGTATCATAAAGCGGCGGCAGCCTCACCCCGCCAACCTGACGATCTCTTCGTATTCATGGATAAACGTCCCG
>JBGPZS010000222.1:0-6574 GCA_041493865.1 Terriglobia bacterium | reverse complement strand
TGAGCCATCCGGTCCCTCCGCCCAGAATCAGTCCGGCAGCGCCGGTATGAGAGACCACGCCGGACGGGAAGACCAGCCCTGCTTTTTGTGTTGCCGTATCAACCGACCCCAGCAAACACCCTCCTGCAAACCGCGCCCGGCGCGCTTCGGGATCAACCGTGACCTGCCGCATTCGGGATAGGTCAATCACCAGACCGCCATCGCATGTGCTAAAACCTGCAAGGCTATGCCCTCCACAGCGGACGGCGGTAAGGATGCCGGCTTCGGCGGCGGTCCGGACCGCGTTTTGCAGATCGCTTACATCCGCGCAACGTGCGATCAGGCCCGGCGTGCGCGCAAACATGCCGTTCCAAATGAGGCGCGCGTCTTCGTAACCGATGTCACTGGGGCGCAGTAAATTACCTTTGAATTGCTGGCGAAGCGAAGAGTAAAGTTCTTCGCTGGCTTGGGCCATGTCAACGCTCTCCTTGCAGAATGTTCTTTGTATACCACAAAATCACGACTGCTCCTTGAACCGCAATGATGGGAGTAGACTGCTCTCTGAGGTGCATATGCAGCCAAAAGCACTACGCAGTGTGGTCACAGCGGTCGCGATAATCGGGGTTGGGCTCTGCAGTTTGCACGCTCAATCAATTCAATCCAGTGCGGCTCCAACTTCAGAGACCAGTGCCAAGCCTCTTCTGTTGGAAAGGAATGAAGGCGAGCTGCGGACTCGTCGCATTCACACTGACAATACTGCCCCCGCCTCCTCCCAATTCATGTTGAAGGTCAGCCCGAAAAACAACGGCTCTCAGCATCTCGTGGCAGGTACGGAGGAGCTAGCTCCAGGAGCGGCCATACCCAAGCACAGGCATTTGGCCCAAGATGAAATAGTGCTGATCCAGAGCGGAAAGGCCCACGTTTGGCTCGGCGATCAGGAGCGCGACCTTCAAGCTGGAGGACTTGTGTTTATTCCGGCTAATACCTGGGTAAGTTTGAAGAACGTTGGCACCGAACCGATCAGCCTGACTTTCATCTTCTCAGCCCCGGGTTTCGAAGATACGATGCGATGCAATTCCGTGCCGGCCGGTGAAACGCCCACCCAGATCACGCCAGAACAGCAAAGAGAGTGTGCACACCTGGGGCATGCCGAAAATGCGAACAGACAAGAACAGCCAAAAAAATGAAGACTATAAACATCCGCCGTTAAGCAAACCGCTAGGTCCGCCGGTTTTGCAGGTACAAGAGCGAGATTATCGCCAGGAAAACGGAAAATGCCGGCACCGACCATTCCAATCCGTCCACGAAGAAGGTTGTAACCGAGATGGCCAGCAGCAACACAATACCCACCACCGTGAAAAACGGATGCGCCCGCAGACGCATCGGCAAACTCAAAAGCCGCTCGCCGGTGATTGCCTTGCGAAAGTGAAGGTGCGTGTTGAGAATCACCAGCCACACGAAAAGCATTCCGGCGACGGCGGTCCCATACAGCATCAGGAACGCATTCTTAGGCGCGAAGATGGCCAGCAGAATAGCTGCGATAATTCCGGCGGTTGAGGCCAGCAGCGCGCGATGCGGCACCCCGTTGCGGCTCACCTTTCCCATCCATACGGGCGCATAGCCTCCCCGGCCCAGAGAGAAGAGCATTCGCGTTGCCAGGTAAAGGTTGGTGTTCACGCTGGATAGCGCGGCCGTGAGAACGACGAAGTTCATGATCGCGGCGGCGAAAGGTATATGCGCCGCGGCAAACGCGGTCACAAAAGGACTGCCGGAAAGCGCGGACGAGCCGCCGGTCTGGTTCCAAGGGACCATGGTGACCATAATTGCAATCGCCAGCACGTAAAACCCAATGAGACGATAAACAATGTTCCGCATGGCGCGCGGGATGGTAACTCCCGGATTCTGGGCCTCGCCTGCGGTGACCGCGATAATTTCCACTCCCATGTAACTGGTGACCGTGATAGTGAGCGAAAGCCATACGCCTTTCCACCCCGACGGTAAAAACCCTCCGTGCTGCGTTAAGTTGGCCAGGCCAATCGCGTGCCGCCCACCAACGCCAAAAATCAAAGCCAGTCCTACAATAATAAAAGCGACGATGGCGGCCACTTTGATCATGGCAAACCAATATTCGAACTCACCCAGGCGGTTGACTTGCATTGAATTGAGCGCCACCAGAGCGGCTGAAACCAATACCACCCAAATCCATTGCGGAACATTCGGCAGCCAATAAGAAATGTAGATGCCGGCGGCCGTGACTTCAGCGCCGATGGCAATGATCTGCGCGACCCCGTAAGTGGCCCGCACCGAAAACCCTGCCCAGGGATTGAGATACTTCTCCGCGTAGACGCCGAATGCGCCAGCCACAGGATGGACGACGGCCATCTCCGTGAGCACATAAGACATGATCAGAGCAATGCCTGCCCCCAGAACGTAAGAAAGAATGACGGCGGGGCCGGCGAGGCGAATGGTTACACTGCTTCCCAGAAATAAACCCACACCAATGGCGCCGCCAATGGCCATCATGGTGAGCTGCCTTTGGCTCAGGCGGCGGTGGAGGCCTTCCACTTCCGGCGTTGGAGGCTTCTCATCGGCAAGCGCCGCCCCAGATGCTAAGCGTTCCTGATCAGTCATCTTTGATCACCCATGGCTGCCAACGCTGGCGGGTTCAAGGACCAGAAGGTTGATGTTCTTCTTGAGCACTTCCACGACTGCCTTCACATCGTCCATTGTGTTGTACACGTGGAAAGCTATACGTAAACCGTCGTGGCGATTCGATGCGACGATGTCGCTCTCGGAGAGCTTCAGCACCAGTAAATTTGAATCTTTGGATTGCAATACCACCAGAGGCCCTGCGCTGTCCGCGGGTGTTTTTACGCGAATGCCCAGATCGAAAGCACTGCTTAACAGCGATTGCGTGAGCCTTTTGATGTGGCCTGCCACGTTCTCCATGCCGATTTTCTGCAGCAGTTGGAATCCTGGAACCGCCGCATACACATTGGGCACGGAAGGGGAGCCTGTCTCGAATCTTCGCGCGCTGGGAGATAGATCGATAATTTGGGGATCGAAGGCGAACGGATTGGTTTGCGCAAACCATCCTGTAATGGTGGGAACCAGCGATGAGATGATCTCTTTGCGCACGTACATGAAGGCAAGCCCCGGAGGACCGAGCAGGTATTTGAGAGTTCCGGTCACATAGAAGTCCAGGTCCATTGCTTTCACGTCAACCGGGCGGGTCCCGCAATCCTGGTAATCATCGAGCATCACCAGAGCGCCGGAGCGATGGGCGATTTGCGTGATGGCGCTTACCTGGGAACGAAAGCCGTTTTTGAAACAGACATGTGTGAGCGGCACGATGAGCGTATTGCCGTCGACCATCTTTTCGTAATTTGCAGCCGGAATGCTGTTGCCTTCCGCAGGCACAAATTGCACCTCGGCGCCGCGTGCGCGCTGTGCGAGCCAGACATGACCCATGGTAGGAAACTCGAATTCACCCATCACGACTTTCTTCCGTTCCCGGAAATTCAGCGCGCTGGCGATGCTATTGATGCCCGCCGAGGCGCTGGTCACGATGGCGACCTCATCCGGGCTGGCATTGATGAATTGCGCAAAGGCGGTCCGCGCCGCTTCGTACCGGTCCACCCACAGCTCCCACGGCGAGCCTTGCTCGTGCCAACTCGCGATGTAGTCCTCCAGGCCGGCCTGTACGGCATCTGATAGCGCGCCCTGGGAGCAACTGTTGAGATAGATTTTGCGCTGAAAGATGCTGAAGCGGGAACGGATCTCCTGGGTTTGCTTGTCGGTCAGCATGAGTTTCCTTTGTTTCACCGTGCCTTTGAGTGTTGTTGAATCAGTGACTCGCCAGTTCAGCCAGCGCGCTTCCGAACCTGTGCACCTCTTCCAAGGTGTTGTAATGCACCAGCGACGCTCTGACTGCTCCACTCTCTTTGGTAAGCCCCAATCGCTGCATCAGCCGCGGCGAATACATGTGGCCATCGCGCACACCGATACCTTGTTGCGCAAGCTCTTCAGTGACCTTAGCGGGTGAAATACCAGGAAGATTAAAGCACAATGTCGGCGTCCGGTGCGAGATCTCATCCTTCGCGGTAAGGCCATACACGCTTGCGTTCGCATTCGCCAGCGCATCAAGCATGGCGCGAGAGAGTTGTGCTTCATAGTTCCGGATGGCCTCGGCACACGCTACCAGCGCGGCACGCCGGGAAGTTGTGGCGGGGTTGATGAGCCGGCCGATGCCTTCCAGGTAGCGCACGGCGGCATCCATGCCAGCGACGTTTTCATAGATATACGTGCCAATCTCCAGCTTGGCGGGAGTAGTGTCAGGCACAAAGTCTTCACGGAAGGTGGGCAGTGCGTTGAGTGTTTCCAGACGGCCCCAAAGAAACCCCATGTGGGGAGAAAAGATCTTGTAGCCGGAGCAAACCAGGTAATCGCAGTCGAAGGCCTGAACGTCGATTGGCCCATGCGGGCCATAGTGCACGGCGTCTACAAACACCTCTGCTCCGGCGGCATGGGCCCGCCTGGAGACCTCGGCAATATTAAGGATGGACCCGATTGCGTTCGAGGCCAAGGTGCACGCCACGATCCGCGTTCGCGGGGAGAGCAGTTCCTCCAGGTCTTCGGGATGGAGCCGTCCATCATCTCTAAAATGCCACCATACGATCTTCGCGCCTTCACGCTCCAGAGCCAGCCAGACGGCGATGTTGGCTTCGTGGTCAAGATCGGTCACGATGATTTCACGGCGATCTTTCAATGACTGACCAATGGCGATGCTGATGAGGCGCATGAAAGAGGTCGCATTCATGCCGAACGAAATTTCGTCGGCATGCCGGGCATTGACCAGCAGAGCGACGCTTGCGCGGGCTTGTGCAATCGCCGCATCTACCTCCTGCGACTGCCGGTATCGCCCGCCTCGTTGCACATTGCGATGAAGAAGATGGTTGGCTACGGCATCCAGTACGGTCTTGGGTGACTGCGCGCCCGCTGCATTATCAAAGAAAATGAACCCTTCTTGCAGGGCGGGAAACGCGGCACGAACCTGGTTTATGGGGAACTCTGCCATGATCGAAATGATATACCTGTCATTGTCTCAGGTCTCGCACTCACCGCCGCGAACGGCTTGAACGCGACAGCTCTTGAACAAGATGCTGAAAATCGCGCGGAGGTTCGCAGTCAATCGAGACGCTTTCCCCCGAGCGCGGATGAACAAACTGAAGATGCGCGGCGTGAAGAGCAACGCGATCAATGAGCTGCTCCGACGATTCCGCGCGGCGGTATTTTCTATCGCCGATGATCGGGTGGCCCATGGCCGAGAATTGCGCCCGGATCTGGTTCTGCAACCCGGTCACCAGCTCAACCCGGACGAGCGATGCATCTGCAAACACATGTTCGACGGAATATCGAAGTTCGGCACGGGCCGCCTGTGGGTCTCTCGCCGTCCGCAACTGTTGAAACATTCCTTCGCGGCGAAAATAATGAACGAGCGTACCTGCCTGAACGCTGAGACGGCCGCGCAGTACCGCGAGATACTGCCGCACTGGAGTATGAGCAAGAAACTGCCGCACGAGCGCATCTCGGTCCGGATCAGTCTTGGCAAACAGCAGAATCCCGGAGGCAAAACGATCGATGCGATGCACCACCAGAGCGCGTTGTCTCTTGGGCTTGAGCTCAGCGACCAGGAGAGACAACGCGGACGAAGTATCGGAGCCCTTAATCGGCACAGCCAGAAGTCCAGCCGGCTTGTCGAGAACGACCACGGCATCGTCTTCGTAAAGCACGGAAAGCTCCGGCGAGAAACGAGGCCGGCGCCGGTCTTTGTCCCGATTTTGGCGGGACGAACTCCGGTCCAATTTTCCCTTGCGGCTGCGAGCGTTTCGCGGACGTTTCTTCATCGGCTGGGCTTGACGATCAGCCCATTATCAAATTATTACGCTAACAGCGTAAACACGAAAATCGAGTTCAGAGTGGCCCGTTATCGCCGCAAGCAGGAGGGTCCGCAGTTCAAATCCACGAGCGCACACCATTTTTTTCATATGCTCAAAAAAGGCCCCGAATTTTCACGCAGGGCCTGCCAGGATTCTGCCTGCTAGTATGCCCGGAAACGCTCTCCTTCAATGAATTGCGTGCGTACTCCATCCAATACGGCAGGGATGGGCGGGTGCGCCGATCCACGAACAACAAAAATGGCTACAGCAGGTTCTGCGGGATTGTCTTTGCTGATTGCCACACCCACACCCTGAACCCCCGTCTGTGACATCCATTCTGCCGCGTGGGCCTCCTTGACCAGCGTTGCTCGATCAACGTCTTGCTGCGTAACGGAAATTCGCGGCGCCGCAGCGGTTTGCGCATCCGTCACTACTCTGGTTCGGATGCCGTCAATCACCGCGGGGACATTTATGTTCCCGGCCCCGGGAAACGCGGATGACCAACGCACCTTCGCCGGGCGAGTCCTCACTGGCGCCGACGCTGACAGAGGTAACCGCCTGGTCCTGCATCAGCGGCAATGCACGTGCCTGTTGAACCGCTTCTACACGTTGCCGCTCGTGCACACTGAGCGTTTTCACTCCTGCGCTCAGAGTTG
>JBGPZS010000197.1:0-7219 GCA_041493865.1 Terriglobia bacterium | reverse complement strand
GGCGGCGGTTCTGAAATTTCTAGAGGACACGGACAGCTACTCCAATCTCCGGAAAATCCATTTTGAAAATGAAATTGAATTTCAATTTCAAAATCGATACTAGAGTTTAATGCAGCTCCCGTTTTGCGGTCAATGATTTGCATCACAAAACGACGAAAACATTACAAACCGGAAAACCACTGGCGCCGGCGCACACCGTATTCATCTAAGCCATTGTTTTTAAAAGGACTCGCGGCCGCAAACGACTACGATTGATAGTGGGTTCTTGCCCCATCGGGTTGGTTAAAATTGACTACCCGATGGCAAAAGCGAAACAGCCAAACCAGATATTCTCCAAGATCCGCCAGGCGATCATGAAGATCCCGCGCGGCCGGGTTTCCAGCTATGGCGCAATCGCGCGGGCCGCCGGCTTTCCTGGCGCAGCGCGCGTGGTCGTCCGCGCACTGAATCAATCTCATGGACTTCCCTGGCATCGCGTGGTCGCCGCCGGAGGCCGCATCGCGCTCCCTGGCGAGCACGGGCATGATCAGCGCTTTCGCCTGGAAATGGAAGGCGTGAAATTCAGCGGCAGAAAAGTGCGGATGGCTGAGTTTGAATTCAAGTTTCGCGGTGCAGTAAAAAAGAAAGCAGTCGGAAAAAAGCGAAAAGCCTAAGACTCTGCGCGGAAATTGGTCGGACCTGCACCAATGAAAAAGGCCGCCTTGCGGTGGCCTTTCCACTCAAGTGTGTTGTTGTTCTTACGCGGCTGCCGCAGGCGACATCGATCTCTGCGCCGCCTGGTGGATGAACTTCTTCATTACGTTGGCCCACATCACTTTCTTGCGCATGGCGCTTTCCTTCACCGTGCGCCCCTGGGCAAACATGGCCAGCAGCGCCTTCATCTTGAACACGCGCAGGATGGCCGCGTCGGACTGGCTGATGTTGTAAGCGCTCAGGAAATTTTCCTGGATCTGGCCGGTGATGCTGCGGTTGCAGAAGGGATACTTCTCCAGCGCCTCCACGGATGCCAGGAATGTGGCCAGGTCTTCAAGGGAATTGCCCCGGCGTTTCATGTGCGCGAAGTCGCAGAACCCTACGCCATTCTCGGTAACGATCACGTTGAGCGGGGTAAAGTCAGAAAGCACGGCCGAACTGGGCAGTGACTTCCGGCTGCGGGCCAGGGCGCTGCGCGCTCCGTCCAGAATCAGGCGGACGGAATTGTCGTCCAGCCCTTCTTCCTTGCAGCTGCGGCAGAGTTTTTCCAGGCCGGCAATGAGAGCGCCGCTGTCGAACGGCTCCGGGCCATCGGCTGTGGCTTTGTGAAATCCTTTCAGCCACTCTCCGGCGCGTTGCGCCACCAGGGCGATGCTGCCGTTATCGGCAAAGCCCGGCAAAAGCGCTGCCTTCATGATGATGGACTGCACGGGCAGGCCAGCCACCTTGTCCGTGACCACGGCGCTGAGTTCGCTGTAGTCCCCCAGCACGCGGGGCAAGCCTTCCAGTTTCTTGCGTGCCGTAAGCGTCTGGTTGACGTACTGGAGATTGGCGTTCTCCTGCCGGGCAACGGCCTTGGCATTGCCGCCGCATTTGCCGGATCGATAGACCTTGATGGCTACACGCTCGCTGCCCTCGGCAAAATCGATGCAGGCGTCATAAATAAAGTGGTCGTTCTTGGGCGTGTGGCCTACTACCCGCAAATTCCTGAACTCACCACGCTGGGGATAGTGCGTTACCGCTTGATTGCGCAGATCAAAAAGAATCTGCTCCAAAACCGTTTCTGACATCAATTCTCCCTGGGATAGTTTTCTACCAGGCACGCCTGGCAACGCGCCTGGACTTGCGTAACTGGTGTGTTGGTTCTTAAACAACAACAACGAAACGGGCAGGCAATCTTCATGAATGCACTTTCAGTGCCATCAGGGCCACGGCTGAGTACCCGTAAGCAATTGATTACCAACCAGTTCCAGGCCTGCGAATCAAGGCAGAACTGCCGCTGAGCATGCTTGTACCTATATTCGGAATGATGATGGGCACAAAGCCCAGATCGAGGGGCACTCTATTTTTGAGAGAGTTGAGGGCGTGCGTGCTCGCTCCAGCTAGTAAAACAGATACTTTCTCCACTTCGTGTCAGAGCGACCGATCATGCGCATGATGTGGCGGCTGGTATGGAGCGTAAACGGCCGCGGTTCCTTCAGCAGCTTCATGTCGGTCTCACCCAGTAGATGATTGCCCTTCCGGCGGTTGCAGGGATGGCAGCAGGCCACCAGGTTCTCCCACGTCGACAAACCACCGCGCGAACGCGGGACAACATGGTCCAGCGTCAGGTCGCTGGAGGACAAGACCACGCCGCAGTACTGGCAGGTGTTGCGGTCGCGCAAAAGGATGTTCTTGCGCGACAAGGCGCGCGTCTGGTGCGGGATGCGGCGGTACTCCAGCAATCGAATCACCGAGGGCACACGCATGGCCAGGCGTGCCGCATGCAGGAAGTGCCCGTTCTCCTCTTCCGGCATGGCCAGCCCCTTCAGCACCAAAACAATAGCGCGGCGCGCAGCGCAGATATTGATGGGCTCATAGGACGCATTCAACACCAGGACCGGAGTCTGCATGATCAGGCTCTTGCGCGGCTTGGGTGGCTCCTGCGGTGGCTCGCCGTGGTGGCGCTTGTTTCGTCTGTCCCGTTCATGCATGGCCCTGTAACCCTCCCGCTGGAGCGCCGGCAGCCCTGGCCCAAACGCTCCCCACTTCCTTGGTGGCCCGCGCTACCGTGGCCACAAAAACCTCTTTTGCGCCTGCCCGGCGCAGGACCCGCGCGCACTCACCCGCGGTTGTGCCCGTGGTCATCACGTCATCCACAATCAGGATGCTGCGGTCCTTCACCTTTTCCGGAGTGAGTACGGTAAAAGCGCCGCGAACATTGGCACGACGCTGGTGCCGGGAAAGCCCCGTCTGCGAAGCGGTCTCCCGCGTGCGTACCAGAATAGATGTATCCAATTGGATGCTGCGGGACGCCTGAACACTCAAAAAAGCTTTCGCGATGGCCTCCGCCTGGTTGAAGCCCCGGGCCGTTCGCTTGCCTGACCATAATGGAACCGGAATTACCACCAGCGAACCCGGTAGCGCCATGCTGCTTACAGCCTGGTTGAGAAGGCTTCCCAGCAGCTTTCCTGCCGGCTTGGTCTTCTGGTACTTGAATAGATGGATCAGGTCGCGCAGCACGCCTGCGTAAGCACCATAAGCCACAGCGCGACGGAACCGTGGCTCCACCCGGCGGCACATTCCGCACAACAGGCCGTCCTCGCTATCCGCAAAGCTGCTGAATAGCTTCTCGCCACACAAACGGCATAGCAGCCCGTCCAAAGGAACAATGTTCGCAAGGCATGGCCCGCAAACAGGAAGACTGGCAATCGTTGTTAAAGGAGAGCGGCAGATGCGGCAGTCGGAGGGGAACAGAACAGCAAACAGGCTCTCCGCGGCAGACTTGACCGCAATTCGTGCCTCGCGCGAGAAGGGCGCGCGCTGGGGAGAAACCCGGGCCCGGCTTAGGTGACCACTACTGAAGACGACCCTCCTCAAGAAATCCCTAGAAGGATGTGCTCAGGTCAAAGTATAGCCGTGTTGCCGGGCGGAAGCAACGAAAGGAATGTGAAAAGATCATCAATAACCCGCTTTCGCCGCGCCGCTGGTCTGCCATCAGAACTGAATATTACGGCAAGCAAAGTGGGCCTCATTCTGACGGGTCGATACAGCTCATAACGGTGGCACCCGCACGGTATTTGTAACTGACCCTGCCAATGTGCTAACTTGCCCTCGATTTCATCAAAGCTAACAACTTGCGGGGAGGAACTGTGGCCGAAACCGTACCAGCGAAAGTTGCGGAACCAAAATTTCAACCGTACGTCCCGGCGGAAGAGATACGGCCGGAATTCACTGTCCGGGCCGTGGTGCTCGGTGGATTCTTCGGTCTGCTGTTTGGCGCGGTGACAGTCTATGTGGGATTGCGCGCCGGATTGACCGTGGCGGCTTCCATTCCCATCGCAGTATTGTCCATTAGTATTCTGCGCGCGTTTGGCAAGGCCAGCATTCTGGAGAACAACATTGTCCAGACCACCGGATCGGCCGGTGAGTCTGTGGCCGGTGGCGTCATCTTTACACTGCCTGCGCTGATCTTTCTGGGATTCGGGCTGGACTACTGGCGCATCACGCTGCTGGCGCTGATCGGCGGCTGTCTGGGCGTCTGCTTCATGATCCCGTTGCGCCGCCAGTTGATTGTCAAGGAGCACGGCAACCTGCTTTATCCCGAAGGTACCGCGTGTGCCGACGTGCTGATTGCCGGCGACAAAGGTGGATCGTTCGCCAGCCGGGTTTTTGCCGGCCTGGGTTTTGGCGCTCTCTACACCTTTTTCCAGAACGAAAACATGTTTGCTGTCTGGCCCAGCACGCCCACGTACAATCCTGATTGGTTGAAAGGCGGTTCTTTCCGCGCCAACACAACGACCGAGTATCTTGGAGTCGGTTACATCATCGGCCCGCGCATCGCCGGGGTGATTTTCTCCGGCGGCGTCTTCGCCTGGCTGGTCGTAATGCCGGCGATCAAATTTTTTGGTTCGCATCTCACCCGCAATCTTTATCCCGGCACCAAACTCATTGCCGATATGTCTCCCGACGATCTTTGGCGCCTATATATCCGTCCGATGGGCGCCGGCGCCGTGGCCACCGCCGGTTTGATCACTTTGCTGAAGACTCTTCCCACCATCATTGCCGCGCTACGCGCGGGCGCCAAAGATCTGGCCGCAGGGTCCGCTGGCGTTCTGAGTATGCGCCGCACCGAGCGTGATCTTCCCTTGAAGTGGGCCTTGATCGGCGCAGGCGGACTGATGCTCTTCATGTGGGGCATGCTTACATTCTTCCCCGTGACCGGAGCGAACACCTCAGTCTTGAACAATTTTTTTGCCGCGCTGCTGGTAGTGATTTTTGGGTTCCTCTTCGTTACCGTCTCTTCGCGCATCACCGGATTGATTGGCACTTCTTCCAATCCTATCTCCGGCATGGCCATTGCCACGCTAATGGCGACTTGTGCGGTGTTCCTGGTAATGGGATGGACCGCTTCGGCGTTCTTTGCACTGGCCATTACCATCGGTGGTGTGGTCTGTATTGCTTCCGCGAACGCCGGCAATACCTCACAGGACTTGAAAACCGGTTTTCTGGTGGGCGCGACGCCCTCCAAACAGCAACTCGCGCTGGTGGTAGGCGTGATGATATCGGTGTTTGCGATTGGGGCAACGCTCATCGGGATGGACAAAGGGCTGGAGCAATTCCGGCCCGCGAACATTCCCGTTGATATCAACAAGCTGCCGTCAGGCGTCACGCAAGACAACAACACCAAGTTCGGACGCGCAACCGTCAAGATGGCTGCTGATAAGTCGGGCGGCGCAACGCGGGAACAGTCCGTTCAGGGCATGGTCCTGCTGAATGCACTCAACTCGCCGGACGTGCCCGACGGCAACTATTTGTACAATCCGCAGTCGGGCAGGATTGAGATCCAGTGGGTCCACGGCATTGGCAGCGACAAAGCGGCGGCGCCGCAGGCCCGGCTCATGGCCACCGTTATCAACGGCATCCTTACACGCAAGCTGCCCTGGGGCCTTATTCTGCTGGGTGTGTTTTTGGTAATCGCGGTAGAGCTGCTGGGCATTCGCTCACTTTCCTTTGCCGTCGGTTTTTACATTCCCATGGCCACCACGCTCGCCATCTTTTGCGGTGGCGTTGTGCGCTGGCTGGTGGAGAGGGCCGCGGCCCGAGCGGGGGAGAAAGCGGAGGAGAGTGACGTCAGCCCCGGCTCGCTCTACGCCAGCGGACTCATTGCCGCAGGCGGTATCGTGGGACTGCTGGGCATAGCGGTCAAACTGATGGAAACGCAGGGATGGCTTCCCGAGAACTCAATTGCCTGGGGCACCAGGCTTTCGTTCATGGGTGACAATCCGGTGTTCGCGAACATCTTCGGCGTAATCATGTTTGCCTTATTGGCGTTCTCACTGTTCCATTTTGCGAGGAAGCCGCTTGAGGGCGAAAAGAAATAATCTCCACAACGGGCGCAAAGGTCGCGAAGGGGTTTTTGACCTTGCGCCCTTTGTGTCCTTCGCGGCAAAAGCTCTTTCATAGCACTGCTAACATTCCATTTGCCCGTCCGTCTTTCGCCTATGCCCAAAACTCCTCACTCGAAGACATTGACGCTCAGCCTGTGCCTTGTTCTGGCCGGCTCAGCCATGCAGCTGCAGGCACAAGTGCGCCCCACGTCACCGTCAGCCGCCGCTCCCGCCGCCATCCCGACACCTGCACAGCCGGAAAGCACCAAGCGCGTGCAGGACGTGAAGTTCTTCAGCAAGACCCTGCAGCGCGAGATGCCGTACCGCGTCATTCTGCCCAAAGACTATTTCACGACGGAAATCCGCTATCCCGTCTTATATCTGCTGCATGGATACACCGGGCATTACCGCAGCTTTGAAGCGCACTCCAATCTCACGCGCTATCTTGACCGCTACCAGCTCATCGTGGTCTCCATTGAAGGTGAGAACTCGTGGTACATAAATTCGGCCACCAATCCCAAAGAGCAGTGGGAGGACTATTTTCTGCGCGACGTGATCAGTGACGCGCAGGACCGCTTCCGCATCAACGGCGGTGATGCCCGCGCCATTGCCGGCATCTCCATGGGCGGTTACGCGGCGGTCAACATTGCGCTCAAGAATCCAGGGCTCTTCTTCTTTGCCGCCAGCCTGAGCGGATCGCTCGACGCCCCGCGCAATCCTGAGTTTGACAGGTTCCCCGGCTTCGCCGAAATCTTTGGCCCCCCGGACAGCAAAACGCACAAAGACAACGATCCGTTTCTTCTGGCGGAAAAGGCCGAGCCGCGGCACACCAGCTTCATCTTTATGGCCTGCGGCACGGAGGACGACACCATCAACAGTCAACACCAGTTCTCTGCCTTGCTGCGCAAACGCCACATTGCCTATGAGATGGTCGAGTTCCCCGGCGAGCACGAGTGGTCCTTCTGGGAAGCCGCTCTGCCGCAGATGCTGCGCTCGCTGGCGCGGCGTATGCCGGATGCAGCGGGCGTGGACCTGCGCTAGCCGCAAAATCTCACCACGGAGTCATCCACCCCACCAAGCCAACACCGGGCTTGTCGGGGGCCCCGGCACGGAGACACGGAGAAATCCAGTACAAGGTGTCGGGCAAGCTATCGCTG
>JBGPZS010000501.1:0-3273 GCA_041493865.1 Terriglobia bacterium | reverse complement strand
CGAAGGTCATCAAGCCCGGTTGTCCGCCAACGCCGCGGCCTGCGTCTTCAACGCCCGCAAATCCAGCTTCCCGGTGCCCAGATACGGCAGCATGTCCACGTGAAAAAACTGGTCTTTCCTGGGCTTCCAAAGCGCCGGCAGGTCGGACTCAGCCAGCTTGGCCAGCACCGGCGCCAGCTCTTCATCCGTCAGCGTATGCAGCACGATGATGCGCTCGCCCTTTTTCTCATCGGGCACGGCGGAGACGGAGAAGCTCTGCTCGGTCGTGCTCGCCAGTTCGTTGAGCTTGTCTTCAATCTTGATGTGCGGCACCATCTCGCCGCCGATCTTGCTGAAGCGGCTCAGCCGGTCCGTGATGGTGAGGAAGCCGTCTTCTTCCATGGTGGCAACGTCGCCGGTGGTGTACCAGCCGTCCTTGAGCACTTCAGCCGTTTTCTCCGGGCGGCCCAGATAACCCTTCATTACGTTGGGCCCTTTCACCAGCAGCATTCCCGGCTTGTTGAGCGGAAGCAGTTCTTGCGTATCCGGATCGACGACGCGCACGCTCACCCCCGGCAGCGGATGGCCGATAGTCCCGCGCCGCGCGGCTACCTGGCGAAAACCAGGCGCGCGGAAGTCTCGTCCGTTCACCGCCACCACGGGCGCACATTCAGTACAGCCATAGCCTTCCAACGGACGGATACCAAAAATGTCTTCGAACGCCAGGGCCGTGCGCTCGGGAAGTTTTTCGGCGCCCACCAGCACGTATTGCAGGCTGCCAAAATGTTCGGGCGAGCAGCGCCGCATATAGGCCTGCAGGAACGTCGGCGTCGCGATCAGGAAAGTCACTCTGTAGCGCGACACCAGGTCGCTGATCGAGGTTGCGTCCAGCGGGTTGGGATGGAACACCACGCCGATCCCGTGCACGGCCGGTAGCCAGAGCCCCACGGTAAAGCCGAAGGAATGGAAGAACGGCAAAATTCCCAGCACCTTGTCACCGCCGCCCAGCATGAACACCTGCGTCACCTGCCGGATGTTGGCAATAATGTTGTGGTGCGTAAGCATCACGCCTTTGGGATCGCCGGTGCTGCCGCTGGAAAAAATCACCGTGGCCAGATCGTCATCAGTGCGCCGCACCGCGCCGAGCGCCACTTTGAGCAAACGGTACGGGAACAGCCACGCTAAAGCCAGGGCAACCAGCTTCTCTGAGATACGCGGTTTGTCCAACATCTCCTCAAGCAACAACGTCCGCCCGGGAATTTCAATCTTGGGGAAGCGCTCCAGGAAAGCTTTCGAGGTTACGGTTGTCTGCAGATTGCATTGCTTTCCGCAGGACTCAATCACTTCATTGTTGGCCGTGTAATTCAGGTTGACCGGGATGCGCCCCAGCAGCGTGGCGGCATGATTCACCAATGCTCCGCCAACCGACGGTGGCAGCAAAATCCCAACCATCTCCTGGTCTTTCCACAACGGCTGCAAACGTCGCGCTACAAAAATCGTCTTCACCAGCGCGCTGCCAAAGCGCAATTTCGGGACGCGCCCATCGGCCATGGCGAAGCGCCAGAAGTAGCGGCGCGCGCTGCGCACGAATGCCCGGTCCAGCGTGAGCTTGCGATTGCGGTCCGCGGCAAAGGCCACGCTTTGCAGCTCCTGCACGGCCTGGCGTACCTCCACCGGCGCGCTTGCCGGCGGCAGGCCCTTGCCAAAGCTTACTGTTACGGGATAAGGAATGCGGCGCGGTACCTTCCACAAAAAGCGATTGCGCTCAAAACTGAAGACGCTGCCCCACACGCCGTGCAGGTTCACCGGAACAATGGGAGCTTCGATGCCCTTGACGATCCGCTCCATGCCGCGGCGGAATGGCAGGAGCTGGCCGGTGCGCGTGATCTGCCCTTCGGCAAAGATGCAGACAATTTCACCCTCGCGAATCGCGTCACTGGCGGTGCGCAGCGAGCGGATCATGTCACGCGGCCGCAGTTCCGAGGAAATGGGGATCGCCTTCATCATCCGCGCGAACGGCTTGACGATGGGCTTGTCATAAATTCCCTGGAACATCAGAAAGCGGATGGGCCGGTCGGTGGAAGCCAGAAGCAGCAGCACGTCGACGAACGACATGTGGTTGGAGACGAAGAGCGCGCCGCCTTTCTCGGGAATGTTGTCTCGGCCAATGATCTTGATGCGGTAGAGCGTGTGCGTCAGGAAGAAGAGCAGCAGGCGCAGGAACCAGTCCGGCAGCAGGTAGAGAAGATAGACCGTGCCGCCGAAGGTGATGATGGCACCAGTGAGGAAGACGCCTCGCGGATTCAGATGGCCCACGCTGGTCAGCAGGAAATACATTCCTGAAGCGCCGGCAATGCCGATGAACGAAAGCAGATTGGAAGCGGCAATGATGCCGCCCTTGGTGTCCGGCGCGGGCCGGTGCTGGATCAGCGCGTTCACCGGCACGGCGAAGAAGCCGGCAAAGAATCCCAGCGTCGCCAGAATCGCGGCCGCTCCCCCGAACGAGTGCGGCATCACGCCCAGCAGCGCTGCCATAATTGTCAGTCCAAAAGAGCCTAACGGGATGAGTCCGTATTCAATCTTGTTGCCGGAAAGATAACCCGCAACGCCGCTGCCGATGCCAATCCCGGCGGCCAGCGCCGCCTGCAGCAGCGCGATCTGTTTAGGCTGCGCGTTAAAAATGTCCTTCCCATAGACAAACACTGTTTGCAGGAAAAGCATTCCGATGAACCAGAAATAGGTATTGCCCAGGACGGCCAGGAAGAGCGTCCGGTCTTTGCGCATGAGACGGACTTGCCCGACCAGGTCAGCCACAAAGTTGACGCGAAATTTTTTCTCCGGCGCAGCCGCCGGAACTTTGGCGATCCCCAGGCTGGAGATCAGACCACAGCAAGCCAGCACCAGTAGCAGCGCAAAAGCATAGACTTCATGTCCGTGAAAGCGCTCTGACATGAGTCCGGCGGCCACTATTCCGCTGATGATGGCCAGAAACGTCAGCAGCTCCAGAATGCCGTTGCCCCAGGAGAGCCATTTTTCCGGCAGGATCTCCGGCAGCAAGCCGTATTTCGACGGGCCAAAAAGCGCGGACTGCGTTGCCACCACAAACAACACCGCAAGTTGCAAGGGAAAGTATCCAGTCCCCAGCGCGATGATGCCGGCCGCCATGGCGACGATCTCAATGAGCTTGGTCCAGATGATCACCTGGCGCTTGCTGAAGTGGTCAGCCAGGAAACCGCCTGACATGCTGAACAAAATCAGCGGCACCGAGAAGAACAGCGGAATGAGCGGGACCAT
>JBGPZS010000365.1:0-4620 GCA_041493865.1 Terriglobia bacterium | reverse complement strand
GCTTCGTCCACAATCACGCAGATGGGGCTCATGGCCTTGAGCAGGTTGAGCACGCGCTCCAGATTGCCTTCGGTTACGCCCTGCCACATGCTGCGAAAATTCTTCAGTGTGACCGCGGGAATGCCGACCTCGCCGGCGAAACAGGTGGTGATGAACGTCTTGCCGGTCCCCACGGGGCCGCAGATCACGTAGCCCATCGGCAGCACATCAGCGTTTCCGGAGCTGATGGCCGCAGCGGCGTCCTTGAGCTTCTGCTTGGCCATGTCATTACCGGCGACATAAGAAAGATCGAAGCGGCTCTGGATGAACTCCAGCAGGCCGCCGGATTCCGATTCAATCAGCTCTTTCTTGCGCTCGTTGAGGAACTTCAGCGTGAGGGGCTGCTTGTTCTGGACAGCGTGGGCGATCAGGCTCTGGAGCTGCACTCGCTTCAGTCCAGCGGCGAGCTTGGCCAGAATTTCGTCACTCACTTCGGAGCCCTGTGGCAGCGGATGCGTGCGCAGCTGCCAGCGGACGAAATCCAGGCGCTCCCCTTCATCGGGCAGCGGGATGGCGATCGATGCCACGCCGGGGTTCTGCACGATGCCCTGGTTCAGCTCAATCTGGTTTTCCGAGATCAGGCAGATAGTGACATCGGCGTCAAGGAAATCAGGGTTCCGCGCCCAGCGCTTGAAAATGACCAGCGAGTTGCGATCTTCGGCGGACATGCTGGAGACATCACCAGCAGGGGCGATGGTCTCGGCAAAGTCGATGACCAGGGCGATCTTCTTTCCGTCAGCGATGCGCAGGCGCAGGTAATTGTCGAGGATGTTCAGGACCGCGTCAGGGTTGCGCGGCAGACCTCCCTGGGAAAAATTGGTGCCGTGAAAACTGTCATAGCCTTCCAGGGCGCGGCGGAAGTCAGACTGAGAGTCAGCATTGCCGAAACTCAAGCCGCCACGGTCATAGTGCAAGACGGCGTCACGCTGGCCGAACAGAGCGCCGGAGAGAAACTGGTCGAGGGAGAGAAAATCCGTTCCGTTGGGCTGGCGGAAGGGAATCAGGTCGCGCACATTGCCGTAAAGAACAAAGAGAGCGTAAGAGCGCGAATAATACTTCTCTGAGAGTTCGCGCGCCCACTCGGGGAGCGCGTCAAGATATTTGTCGGTGCTGGGTGAAGATGAGGGCATGAATCTCTACAATTCGTTGTGGCCTAGGGGTGGAGCAGGGCTCAGCTTGCATTGAAGCGATTCTAAACCTCAGTGGCTGAAGCCAAATCTTACTGCAATCAACGCAGGCCTAAAGGCCTGCTCCACCCTTAACCATGTTCTTCGCTGCGGTGAACTGCCACCCCTAACTTCCAATTCTTGTTCGCTGCTGGGAGCTGCTGCTCGAGCCCGACGAACCCACATCCTGCATGATGCCTTCCATGTCCGGCGTGAGCCCGCTGAAAATTGATTCCACCTGCTGAACGGTCTGCTCGGTCTGCTCCACGTCGTGTACCAGGTTTGCCAGCTGATCGCTTACCTGCTGCGGATCGCGCATGGTGACCGATTGGTCGCGGACAAGCTGGAGCACGTCTTCCACCGCGGAACACTGCGCGTCCACTACCTGGCGGTTTTCCGCGATCTTCTGGTATTTCTCCAGACGCTTGCTCAGGATCTCCACGCGTTTTTTGTTGATGTCCTGAACACGCGGAGGATCGGAATTCATGTGCTGTTGCAGCGCTGCGATTTCTTTCTTGATCACGTCAGGATCAGTGGTCTTGACATACTGCCGTTGCTGGAAGGCCGCGGTAAGCAGCCGCGCATAGCCGTGCAGCAATCCTTCCAGGCGCGATTCCATCTGCTGGACAAAGATTTGCGAGGTCGAAGACAGTTGGGCAAAGTTGCTGCGGATGGAGCCGCAGACCTCAGCCAACTTTACATACCTGCCTTGCATGTCCGGCGGGAGGCTGCGCAGCATATCACTCAGTTTTTGTTCGTGGAGTTTCTGGTCTTCAGCAAACTTCCAGGAACGCACCAGGCGCTGGAAGCGGGGATGCTGCGAGACGACAGCGAGGTACATTAACTCCAGGCCGCCGGCCAAGGCCAGCGGGATCGCCGTACCGGTGACAAGAGCAAAGGCCGCGGCGCCGCCCAGCGCTATCCAGTTGTACTGGATATTGAAAGCTTCCTTGACAAAGTTGATGTCTTTCTTGGGAGCATCGGGCCCGGGGGCGTCGGGCAAGCCAGAACCTTGGAAATTAGAACCAGGAAAGCTGCTGCCGCCGAAACCCATCAGATGCTCACCCTCACGTGGCCGCCAATACCAGGAGCGCTCTTGAGCCGGCCCAGCACGTAATGCTGAAGCTCGTGGAACTCACTTTTCTCCTTGAGGCCCAGGTCGCGCGGGCGATCAAATGGCACGTGCACGTCTTCCACAATGGTCCCCGGATGCGAACTCATGATGAAGATCCTGTCGGCCAGATAAACCGCCTCTTCCACGTCATGCGTAACAAACAGAATTGTACACGCGGTTTCGTCCCAGATTTGCAGCAAAAGCTGTTGCATGTCACTGCGGGTCTGCGCATCGAGGGCGCCGAAAGGCTCGTCCATCAGGATCACGGAGGGGCGAAGGGCCAGGGTGCGGGCGATGGCGACGCGCTGTTGCATGCCGCCGGAAAGAGTTTCCGGGTAGACATCGGCGAATTCGGTCAGTCCAACGGATTTGAGCAGGCGTTCTACAGTTTCCTTGCGCTGGGCCTCCGGGACGCCGTTGATCTTCATGCCGTAAGCGACGTTTTCGGCGACCGTGAGCCAGGGAAACGAGGTGTATTTCTGAAAGACCATGCCGCGGTCCTTGCCCGGAGCAGTGACCGGCAGTCCGTTAACCAGCACCTGGCCGCTGGTCGGCTTGTCCAGGCCGGCGATCATGCGCAGCAAAGTGGATTTGCCGCAGCCGGAGGGGCCAAGCAACACGCGAAATTCGCCGATGTCGCGGCCTGCGGGAGAAAAGGCATCTTCCACTTCCAGATTGACGTCTTTGATCGCTTCAATTCTCTCGCCGCTGGGTGAGAAGAAGATGCGAGATACATCCTTGATGGTGATTTTGGATTTTTTAGTCTCCATGGCCCACCGCCTTTTTGTGTCCACGGCTGCCGGTGGCCGCCGCCGAGGAGTCTGAAGCTGCCTGTGTTGCCTGCCGCCATGGGAAAAGAATTCTTTCCAATAACGTCAACAAATAGCGGAAAAGAAAAGCCGCTACGCCAATGGCGATGATGCCGGCATACACCAGATCGGGCCGGTGGAATTCATAGGCCGACTGCACCATGGCGCCTACACCCTTGCTGCGGTTCACAATTTCAGCCAGGATCACGTACGTCCAGCCGATGTCATAGAGAATACGGAATGAAGAAAAGATGCCCGGCATAGAGGCCCTAAACATCAGCCACAAAACCTGATAGCGCCTGGCGCCGAGCGTGTAGGCCGTCTCCAGGAGAGATGTATCCACACGGTTGACCTCTTCCACCACCACGGCCAGAAGGTAGAAAAACATGCCGAACCACAGGAACGCTATCTTCATGGTTTCGTAGATTCCAAAGATGCCGATGAAGGCAGGAAGAAAGGCGGTGATCGGCATGGAGCGCATGGGCTCGGCCACGGGATTGATCAGGTCATGCACCCAGCGGAAGCTGGCCATGAACAGCCCCAACGGGATGGCTATCACAATACACCACAGGAATGCGTGAGCAATACGCCACCAGCTCATGCCCACATTCTTCAGCAGGTCATTTTCCGAAAGAAGCTTAGGGAAAGCCTGGAGGACTTCCATAGGAGTAGGGAAGACGTAACTGCTGATGAGTTCCCAGTGCGAGATCAGAGACCAGACCAGCACCACCAATACCCATGCCCCCGCGGCCAGGACCAGCTTGGTGGTGCGCGAAGTTTCTTTGCGGATTGTTAAAAGCTCAGACATGATTCGCAACGTTTCAGTTCTTCAGGGGCTTCAAGCCCACTGATTTTGGGTGACGGCACTGATATCTTCAGCGGCTTGAGCCGGCGCACCTTACCTTGTCCCAGGCTACAGTCTAATGTTACTGGCGATTTGTCCTCTGTTTCTGTCGATCAACCAGCCAATTTATTGGCCCGGGTTGGCGTACAACTTGATGTCAGTACGCCGGTTCTTCTCGCGTCCTTCGGGCGTGGCGTTCGAGTCCAGAGGCTTATCTGGACCGTTGCCCTCAATGCGCAAGCGCGCTCCAGGGAAGCCGTACTTTTCCATCAGGTATTGCCTGACGGCGTCAGCACGCTGGCGCGAGAGTTGCATGTTGTAGGCCCGCTGGCCGGTGGAATCGGTATTGCCTTCGATATCGACAATCGTGTTTTCGTAGGCGCGCATCTGCCCGCCGATATCATCCACCACGGCGCGCGAATCCAGGCTCATGTGCGCGGAGTTAGGTTCGAAGTAGATGGAGCGATGTTGCGTGGCCAGCGGCGTGGCGCCCTTGGTGGGCTGGCGGTATTCGATAGGCTGCTCGGTTGACGCGGTGGAGAATATACAGCAAGGCCCTGATGACCGACTTAGTGCCGCGCCAAAAGAGCCCTCTTGGACGCTCACAGTCGCCGGCGCCAATGTGGAGGCAGGTCTCAGCTTCCTTCG